>NZ_DKSQ01000072.1:0-6644 GCF_002472765.1 Empedobacter sp. UBA7252 | reverse complement strand
TCAATCCTTTTCTTTTTTAATATCTAAAAATTGTTTTATTCTACAACTTCCATTTCTACGTTTAATGTTCCCGCATTAATAGAACCTATAGAAGTAAACGCTGCTTTACTCAAATCCAATAAACGAGATTTTGTATGAGGTCCTCTATCGTTTATTTTTACAACAACAGATTTTCCGTTATTTGTATTGGTTACTTTGACTTTTGTACCGAATGGTAAAGTTTTGTGGGCTGCAGTTAAGTTATTTTTGTTATATAACTCGCCACTAGAAGTTTTTTTACCGTGAAATTTATCAGCATACCATGATACAATTCCACTTACTTTTTTTCCAGCTTTTTCAACAATTTCCGAAATCGCAGTGTTATCTGTTTTATTAAAATCTGAAAATTTATTGATTAAATTAAGTTTCAAATTTTTAGTTATAGTAACTGGTAACGGATTTTCTATTGAAAAGTTTGATTTTCCTTTAGCTTGAGCCATTGGGATAATCATCAGCATTACTAATAATGTTAAAATATTCTTTGTCATTCTTTAGTTCTTTCTGAATCTTTATCTAAAATAAGCATAATTGATTTTGTTTGTACATGCATAGTTTTTTCTAATGTTTTTTAGAAATGAAAAGAGACTTAAATGTATATGTTTAGTAGCTTTAGAAAGAAATGTTAACTATAAGTTAAAAATATAGTTACTTATTAAAATTTTTAAGAATTATTTACAATTATTGTCTAAATAATTATTAATCAATTTATTAACTTTTTAACAAGTAAATGTTAAATTAAATGACGCGATTAAGATGTTGATTTAAGATATTTTTTAATCCAGTAAAACGCATAATTTGTTGAAGAATTTGACTCGTTTCTTCAATTGATAATTCAGGATTTTTTGTTTGATGCATCAATTCTTTAATCATATTATCTATGTAAATAATTTTGAAGCGAAGTAAAACATCAAATAAATCTTTGTGCACAAATTCTTCTTTTTTCTTAATATTGATGCCTTGTTTTACTGTCCAGTTTTCGCTTAAACTATGCTTTTCTAACATCATTTCCGAAGCAAGCTGTACAATTTCTGGATTGGTTAATCGAGAAAAATAGGTTCCTGTTCGCAATTCATCATTTTCTAAACCAACTTTCACTTCTTCTAAAATAGATTGATAAAGCGGATTACTCAAACTCAGTTCGTTTTCATCAAATTGAGAAATGATTTCTTGGTTAACTGTTGTTTTATATAGCTCGTTGTTCTCGTTCTTCAAATCAACTTCCAAATCACCAAATTGCATAATCAACTTAATAATTTCATTTTCTACAGTTTGTTGAACATTGATGACTTCCTTTGTAGACGGAACAACCGAAATAGCAGTTTTTTTTGTTCGCGCATTATCGATAATATGAGAAGACGAAGAAGTTGATTTATCGCCAGAATTTTGCAATTGAGCCAATTCTTTGAACAAAACTTCTTCTCGAATTTCCATAATTTTAGAAGTTTCTGCAATGTAAACTTCTTGCTTGATAATATTTGGAATAAGTGAAATCGATTTGACAATTTCTCTAATTAATTCAGCTTTTTTGATAGGATCATTCTTCGCATCTTCCAACAAAACATTTGCCTTGAAACGAATAAAATCGGAGGCATTTTCTTTTATATACGCTTCGATTTCTGTTGTCGAATGTTTTTTGGAAAACGAATCTGGATCTTCGCCTTCTGGTAACAAAAGAATTTTGACATTCATTTCTTGTTCCAAAATCATATCAATTCCACGGAAAGATGCTTTGATACCAGCATTATCACCATCGTACATCACAATGATGTTCTCTGTCAAACGTTTTATCAAACGAATTTGTTCGTTTGTAAGCGCTGTTCCAGAACTCGCTACTACATTTTGAATTCCTGCTTGATGCAACGACAAAACATCTGTATAACCTTCGACCAAAAAACATTGATCGGCTTTTGTAATGTGTTGTTTTGCCTGAAATAATCCGTAAAGCGTTTTACTTTTATGGTAAATTTTATTTTCGGGAGAGTTTAAATATTTAGCAGCTTTGGCATCATTTCGCAAAATTCTTCCACCAAAACCTAATGTACGTCCCGAAAAACTATAAATAGGAAACATAACACGTTCGCGAAACTTGTCATATTTCTTATTATCTTCTTTGAAAGTTGCTAAACCAGCTTCTTCAATTAATTCTTTCGAATAACCATTTTTTAAGGCATATTCAGCAAAGGCATCCCATTGTTTTGGTGAATAACCAAGCTCAAATTTGTCGATGGTTTCTTTGGTAAAGCCACGTTCGCGGAAATAACTTAATCCAATCAAATTTCCTTCTTCCGAATTATGCAATTGATTAGTGAAGAATTTCTTCGCAAAATCAGTCAAGATATATAAACTTTCGCGGTCTTTTTCCTCTTGTTGTTGCTCAAAAGTATATTCAGCATCTTCTTCAATCTCGATGTTATAACGTTTTGCCAACCATCGCAACGCTTCTGGATAAGTAAATTGTTCAACTTCCATCAAAAAAGTCACAACATTTCCACCTCTTCCAGAAGAAAAATCTTTCCAGATTTGTTTGGCAGGTGAAACAACAAAAGAAGGTGTTTTTTCGTTCCCAAAAGGCGAGAGTCCTTTTAAGCTAGAACCTGCACGTTTTAAGTTTACAAAATCACCAACAACTTCTTCTACACGAGCTGTTTCGAAAATTATATCTATCGTTCTTTGAGAAATCAAATTGAATTATTTTTTGAGAATTGTGTAAACAAATTATTTCTCAAAATTAAAACAAATTCTTTACTTGGCTTCATCTTTTCAAAACCTTTGTAGAAATGTATTTTAACATTTTTGAGATTTGGTATGATATTCGTTTATTAGACTGAAACTTGAAATTAAATTTTATGAAATCAACAATTTTAAAAATATCTTTTTCAGCAATTTTATCAACAGGATTCTTAACATCTTGTTCTACTGTTAATAACGTGATAGGTAATACTGAAAACACAAATAACAACTCTATTTTAGGAAAATGGGAGTTGAGCCAAATCAATTTTATGAAGGCAGGTTCTATTGCAGAAGCTTATCCAATGGGAACTCCTTACCTTAATTTTATTTCGAATAGTATGTTAAATGTTTCGGATGGTTGTAACACTTTGAATGGAGGAGTTACAATTTCTGGAAATGAAATTACATTTGGTAATATGATGTCTACGATGAAAGCTTGTCAAAATGTAGAAGATTCTAATTTCAGTTCAAAATTAAACGGAAAATTAAAATACTCTATTTCAGATAATAAATTATTATTAATTCAAGGAGATATTGTCATCATGACTTTTGTTCGTCCTGGTAATTTAGCAGGTTCTTGGGAATTAGAAGAATTTATTGGTAAAGATAGAAGTGCCAAAACATTAGATGATCGTTTCCCAAATCAAAAACCTAGATTAACATTTCAAAATAACAAGGTTTCTGGTAATGATGGATGTAATAATTTGATAGGTGCTTATGTAGCAGTTGGTAATTCATTGACAGTAAAAAACATCGCCACTACGCGAATGGCTTGTCAAGGTGTAGATTATGATGCTTTTGGAGAGCGTTTTAATAATGTAAATAAATACGAAATTGTAGACGGAAAATTAGTTTTGTTTGCAAATGAAGTTAAAACAATGGTTTTCAAGAAAAAATAATGAAATTCAATTTATAAATCATTAAAGCTGTCATTTTTTGACAGCTTTTTTATTTTTATATTTGTAGACTTTTTAAAAGGAGAGAAAGATGAAATTTCCACAAACACATCAATTAAAAGATATAGCATCAATTATCGATGCGAAATTTATTGGAGACGAAAATTTTCCAGTAGAAGGAATCAATGAAATTCACCGTGTAGAAGCGGGAGATATAGTTTTTGTTGATCATCCAAAATATTATGATAAAGCGTTACAATCGAATGCTACAATCGTTTTGATTAACAAAGAAGTTGATTGTCCAGAAGGAAAAGCTTTGTTGATTTCTGATGATCCTTTCCGTGATTTTGTCAAAATTGGACAACATTTTATGGCGTTTGAAACTTCTACAAAACAAATTTCTGATTCAGCAGAAATAGGTGAAGGAACAGTTATTCAGCCAGGGGCATTTATTGGAAATCATGTTAAAATTGGAAAAAATTGTGTGATTCATTCTAATGTTTCAATCAATGATTATGCAATTATCGGAGATAATGTAATTATTCGTTCGGGAACAGTTTTAGGAGCTGATGCATTTTATTACAAAAACCGCGAAACAGGTTTTGATCGTTTAAAATCTGTCGGAAATGTTATCATCGAAAATAATGTAGAAATTGGTGCGAATTGTACGATAGATAGAGGAGTTTCTGCGTCTACAATTATTGGAGAAGGAACAATTATGGATAACTTAATTCAGATTGGTCATGATACAATTATAGGTAAAAAATGTTTGATTGCTTCGCAAGTTGGAATTGCTGGTTGTGTAAATGTAGAAGACGAAGTTTCTATTTGGGGACAAGTTGGGATTACAAGTGGTATAACAATCGGTACAAAAGCGGTGTTATTAGCACAAGCAGGAGTTAGTAAATCTTTGGAAGGTGGAAAAACATATTTTGGTTATCCAGCAGAAGAGGCTCGTGGCTTGTATAAAAAAATGGCTGTCACAGAGATAATGGTTCGCGATTACAAGAGAAAATAAAATTCTTTATAGAATATATTTGCAGCCGACCATTTGGTCGGCTTTTTTTTATGATAAATATCTTATACTTTTTTGTCCTGTTCTAATAAAGACTTAGTGTATTTTTTACATTGAATATTTTTTAAAATGCAAAACTCCTTTTATATTTGTGTAAATTAAAAATCACAATGTCTGTATTAGTAAACAAAGATTCAAAAATAATCGTTCAAGGTTTCACAGGGAAAGAAGGAACTTTTCATGCTGAGCAAATGATTGAATATGGAACACAAGTAGTAGGTGGTGTAACTCCAGGAAAAGGAGGACAAACTCACCTAGGATTACCAATTTTTAACACAGTAAAAGATGCTGTTGATCAAGCAGGAGCAGACGTTTCTATTATTTTCGTTCCACCAGCATTCGCTGCTGACGCTGTAATGGAAGCTGCAGAAGCAGGTATCAAAGTAATTATTTGTATTACAGAAGGTATTCCAGTAGAAGATATGGTAAAAGTACAAGCTTATGTTGACCAAAGAGATGTAACATTAATCGGACCTAACTGTCCTGGTGTTATTACTTCTGAGGAAGCTAAAGTTGGTATTATGCCAGGTTTCATTTTCAAAAAAGGTAAAGTTGGTATCGTTTCTAAATCAGGAACTTTAACTTACGAAGCTGCAGACCAAGTTGTAAAAGCTGGTTACGGAATTTCTACAGCAATCGGAATTGGTGGAGACCCAATTATTGGAACTACAACGAAAGAAGCTGTTGAATTATTTATGAATGACCCAGAAACTGAATGTATCGTAATGATTGGTGAAATTGGTGGACAATTAGAAGCTGAGGCTGCTCGTTGGATTAAAGCAAATGGAACTAAACCAGTTGTAGGATTTATCGCAGGACAAACTGCACCAAAAGGTCGTACAATGGGACACGCTGGAGCTATCGTTGGTGGAGCTGATGATACGGCACAAGCTAAAATGGCAATTATGGAAGAATGTGGAATCCACGTTGTTGCATCTCCTGCTGATATCGGAGCTACAGTAGCAAAAGTTTTAGGATAAGAAATATTCTTAATCAAAATAGTAAAGGAACTCAAATTTGAGTTCCTTTTTTTATTTTAAAATTCTTGTTATGCAATAAATATTATATGTAATCAATACAATCAATAATACTCCTAAAAACATTAGTAATAAATCAAATCGCCCTTGAAATTTATTTGAAAAATCGATTTGTATTAACTCTTTGTTTTGATATTTTAAAGCTTGTATTGATATTACTTTCTTATTATTTAAATGAGAATAAAAATAAGGTTGTGCCAGTTTTTTGATATTGTAATCATTGTCTTCTTTAAAAATTTCGAATTCAATCAAATTATTTTGATGATTTGTTTTAACAAATTCATATCCATTAATTTTATTGAAATTTTCATATTGTAAATTGAAATTTATTTGAGGATATTCTTTTAATTTAAAGATTAAATATTCTTTTCGATTTTTCCTTTTTCCACTAAAATCTATTTCTGGCTGATAAGCCATATGACCTTTAATGGTTTTGTATTCTTGTATTTTATCAGAATGATAATTTTCTATGCTAAAAGATAAAATAAATATTATTAAAGAGGAGAAAATCAATGATGTAATTATAATGTATTCTTTTTCTACAAAACTTATTTCAAAGTCTTCATTCTTTTTTATTTCAGGATAATTAGTTTTTAAATAAGATAGAATCTCATCAAACACATATTTATTATGAACTTCTTTAATACGACAAACTATTTTATTATCAGCATACAATTGAATTAATTGTCCATTAGACTTCCTTTTATAAGAATCTTTATATTCACCATTTGTAATACTATAGCTTGTGAAATCTATCGCTTTCTTATATACTAAATTAGTATAAATAAGTCTGTTGTTATTAAATTCATAAGACTCTTTACTATTACTAATTATAAAATAAAGTTGAATGTGTAATCTTCCCTAAAA
>NZ_DKSQ01000081.1:0-4423 GCF_002472765.1 Empedobacter sp. UBA7252 | reverse complement strand
TACCTAAATGCACTACGGGTTTAAAAAATATTTCTATTTATTTTGTTAAAATTAGTCAATAGCTTTGACAACCGCTTTTTCGGCTTCTTTTCTTGTCCCGTCGAAACCATCAACACCAGAAACAGTTGTGTATTTCAAGACAAATTTTTTCCCAGGATTCATTCTATTGTAAACAGACTGACACATTAACGTTGCTTCATGGAAACCACATAAAATCAATTTCAATTTTCCTGGATAAGTATTTACGTCTCCAATCGCGTAAATTCCTTCGATATTTGTTTGATAATCTAAAGCATTATTTACCTTGATTGCATTTTTATCAATCTCCAATCCCCAATTTGCAATAGGACCTAGTTTTGGAGAAAGACCAAACAATGGAATAAAATAATCTGTTTCAAGTTCAAAAGTTTCACCTTCTTTTTCAATTACCAAACTTTCCACTTTTCCTTCACCTTTGATTCCAGTAATTTCTGCAGGAGTGATTAAATTAATTTTTCCAGCTTTTTTCAATTCAATTACTTTATCAACAGAATCTAACGCTCCACGGAACTCATTTCTTCTGTGTACCAACGTAACTTCCGCAGCCACATCAGCCAAGAAAATCGACCAATCCAAAGCAGAATCTCCACCACCAGCAATTACGATTTTTTTATCACGGAACAGTTCAGGATTTTTTACAAAATACTCCACTCCGTTTTCTTCATACGCTTCGATGTTTTCGATAATTGGCTTACGAGGCTCAAAAGATCCAAGACCACCAGCAATGGCAACCGCTTTTCCTTGTACTTGCGTTCCTTTATTTGTTGTTACAATAAAAGTTCCGTCTTCTTGCTTATCAATTGTTGCAGCTTGTTCGTTTAATGTAAAACCTGGCTCAAATTGTTTGATTTGCTCCATTAAATTGTCAATCAATTCACCTGCACCAACAGAAGGATAACCAGGAATATCAAAAATTGGTTTTTTTGGATACAATTCTGTCAATTGCCCTCCAGGTTGAGGAAGAGCATCAATAATATGACATCTCATTTTTAATAAACCTGCTTCGAAAACGGCAAAAAGACCAGTTGGTCCAGCTCCGATTATAACTATATCTGTTTGAATCATTTTTTTGAATTTTATTTAGAACGTTATTAAATTGAATGCAAATTTAATGAATTTGAAAGGATTAATCGATGATTATCATCAGAAGTCTAATAATATTTATTGATAATAAAAAAGACAAATTCAATAATGAATTTGTCTTTTGAATTTGTAGCGAAGAGCAGAATCGAACTGCCGACCTCAGGGTTATGAATCCTGCGCTCTAACCATCTGAGCTACCTCGCCTTGTTTTTAGTGGTGCAAATATAAGAGGTTATTTTCGATTAAAACAAATCTTTTTTGAAATATTTTCAATAAAAAGTCGCTTAAATAGGCTAATCAATTGAATTTCATTAAAATTAAAATCACATTTTTTTTAAGAAAATATCATCCACAAAAAAATCCTCAAGTAAAACTTGAGGATTTTGATATTTTATCTATTTTTCTACTTACGCTAAAGCATTTTTGATACGTGTCATTGCTTCTTTCAACTCTTCTACAGACGCCGCATACGAGATACGAATACAATTTTTAGACCCGAAAGCCGAACCAGAAACAACTGCAACTTGTGCATGCTCTAATAAATATAAAGCTAAATCATCTGCATTGTTAATTGTAACGCCATTGTATGTATTTCCGAAAGTTGCCGTAACATCTGGAAATAAATAGAAAGCTCCTTTTGGTTCGTTTACTTTGAACGTTGGAATTTCTCTTGCCCAACCTAACATCAATTCACGACGTTCTGCAAACGCATCAACCATGTATTGAACAGAACTTGGATCTGCTTCTAAAGCCGTAATTGCAGCACGTTGAGCGATAGACGTTGCTCCCGAAGTCACTTGTCCTTGTAACGTTTCGCATGCTTTTGCTAACCAAGCTGGCGCTCCAATGAAACCAATTCTCCAACCTGTCATTGCGAAAGCTTTTGCTAAACCATTTACAGTTACTGTTTGATTATAAACTTCTGGGAAAGATGCAATCGAAACATTTTTTTCTCCGTAAACAATGTGCTCATAAATTTCGTCCGAAATAATAATCACATCTGGATATTTTGCTAAAACCTCAGCCAAACCTTTCAATTCTTCTCTTGTGTAAACTGATCCTGACGGATTACAAGGAGATGAATAAATAATAGCACGAGTTTTATCTGTAATTGCAGCTTCTAACTGTGCTGGTGTAATTTTGAAATCAGCTTCTAAAGTTCCTTCCACAAAAACTGGCGTTCCTCCTGATAATTCTACGATATCTGAATAAGAAACCCAATAAGGTGTTGGAATAATTACTTCAGTTCCTTCGTCTACAATTGCTTGTAAAACATTATAAATAGATTGTTTTGCTCCAGTAGAAACAACAACTTGATTTGCTGTATATTCAATATTGTTATCACGTTTAAACTTCTTACAAATTGTTTCCTTCAAATCTGCATACCCTGCAATTGGAGGATATCCTGAATAATTTTCGTCGATAGCTTTTTTAGCTGCCTCCTTGATAAAATCTGGTGTATTGAAATCTGGTTCTCCAATACTTAAACTAATCACATCGATTCCTTGTGATTTTAATTCTCTTGCTTTCGCAGACATTGCAATAGTTGCAGATGGTTTCAAATTCTGTAAACGCTTTGAAAGTTGCATAATATTTGTGTGTTATTTGTAATGTAACAATTTATTATTGCGAAGATACTTTTTTCTCCGTAGAATTTTGTTACTTTTAATCATTAAAAATCTAAGAATAAAATAAAAAATTATGGCTGAAATTACATTCAAAGGAAATCCTATTCATACAGGCGGAGATTTACCTATAATTGGTGAAAAAGCGCCGATTTTTGCTTTAACAGCAGGAGATTTAAGCGACAAAACATTGGCTGATTATGCTGGAAAAAATGTTGTTTTAAATATTTTTCCAAGTGTTGACACTGGTGTTTGTGCGCAATCTGTACGAACTTTTAACAAAGAAGTTTCTTCTGCTGCAAATACAGTTGTGTTATGTATTTCGAAAGATTTACCTTTCGCTTTATCTCGTTTTTGTGCTGCCGAAGGTTTGGATAATGTAGTCACTTTATCTGATTTCAAAAATGAAGAATTCGCAAATGCTTATGGTGTTAAAATGGTTGATGGACCATTAAATGGATTATTATCTCGCGCAGTTGTAGTAATTAATCCAAATGGAGAAGTTGCTTATGCAGAACAAGTTCCTGAAATTGGACAAGAACCAGATTACACACATGCTTTAGCTGCAATTAAGTAATCAAAATAAAAAAAAGCGTTACCCGAAAAGTAACGCTTTTTGTTTTGACTATTTTGTGTAAGATAAACTACTTCGCAAACTGAGCAGCTAATTTTTCTGCTTTTTTAGATTCTGAATAATCATAGAATCCTTCTCCAGATTTTACTCCTTTTTTACCAGCAGTTACCATGTTAACTAACAATGGACAAGGTGCATATTTAGGATTTTTGAAACCATCGTACAACACTTCTAAGATTGATAAACAAACGTCTAAACCGATAAAATCTGCTAATTGTAATGGTCCCATTGGATGAGCCATACCTAATTTCATTACTTCGTCAATTTCTTTCACGCCCGCAACTCCTTCATATAAAGAATAAATTGCTTCGTTAATCATTGGCATTAAAATACGATTGGCGATAAAACCTGGATAATCATTCACTTCAACTGGAACTTTTCCTAATTTTTCTGACATTTCCATAATCGCTTTCGTTACTTCGTCTGTTGTATCGTAACCACGAATAATTTCAACCAATTTCATCATCGGAACTGGATTCATGAAATGCATTCCAATCACTTGTTTTGGACGACTTGTAACAGACGCAATTTTTGTAATCGAAATAGAAGAAGTATTAGACGCTAAAATTGCATTTGCTGGCGCAGCTTCATCAATTTGTTTGAAGATTTTCAATTTCAAATCTAAATTTTCTGTTGCAGCTTCTACAACTAAATCCGCATTTTTTACCGCTTCCGCAGTATCTGTAAATGTTGTAATATTATTTAAAGTTGCTGTTTTGTCAGCTTCCGTAATTTTTTCTTTGGCGATCATACGCTCCAAATTTCCAGCGATTGTTTTCAATCCACGCTCCAAACTATCTTGAGAAACGTCAACCAAATTCACTGCAAATCCTGATTGTGCGAAAACGTGAGCAATTCCATTCCCCATCGTTCCAGCTCCAATAACTGTAATGTTTTTCATCTTTTTGTATGTTTGTTTTTATTATTTATTTTTTTTCGAGATTCGAAGTTCGAAATGAGTTTTGCGAAATTTGATTTTTCAGAATGAGAAGCTGAAATGAATTCAGCTTGACAAATTTTCGTCATTCTGATTTCTATGACA
>NZ_DKSQ01000019.1:0-13543 GCF_002472765.1 Empedobacter sp. UBA7252 | reverse complement strand
AAAGAATTTGGACGCATAGATATATGGGTAAATAATGCAGGGGTAATGTCTAGTGGGAAATTTGGAGAAATTCCAATGGAAGTTAATGAACAGGTTATAAAAACCAATCTCATGGGATATATGCATGGAGCTTATTATGTTTTACCAGTTTTTAAAGAACAAAATCAAGGCATTTTAATTAATAATGTTTCCATTGGAGGATATATGCCAGCTCCATTTAGTTCGGTATATTCTGCTACAAAAACAGGAATAAAAGGGTTGATGAGTGGATTACAAAGCGAATACAGTGTCTATCCAGCTATACATATTTGTAATATTTATCCTCAAATTCAGAGATCAACAGGAAATATGCATTCAGCAAAATATTCTGGATTAGATTTTAAAATACCTCCTTTCGCTGCAGATCCTAATGATACGGCAAAAGTAATATACAATCTAACAATTAAACCTAAAAATGATACGTTTCCAGATGCAAGTTCATACTTAATAAAATTTATTCATGGTATATTCCCACAAACATTTACCAATTTAGCAACTGCAGTAATGAGACTAATGATGAAATTTAGTAATGGTAATGATAACGAAGGCAATATTTTATATGCATCTTCAGATCCGCATCAGATTTATGGAGAAACGAGTATTCCTGTTCCTTCAAAATCTACTCAAAGAATAGTCTCTTTAGGTATATTAATAGGTTTAGGATTGTATACAACCACAAGGATTAGAAGAAAATACAAATAGGATTATAAAACACTTTATAGCAACAAATTATTAACTAAAATATATTCATATGAAACCAGAACATTTAAATTCAGATTCAATTCAAAGCTTATTGAATGAATTATATAATCGAGCTTTTGAAAAAGGTTACGAGAAAGGAAAAAAAGAGTTCTCTGAAAATTGTGAGACAGATCCTCGTGAAGGTGTTATTATAAGTGAAGGAGGTGATATAGAGAAAACTGCTGAAATACAGATGTCCAATCAAGAAAAATTAGAGGTAGTAGAATATATAAAAAACAAATTGTTTGATATATTAAATGATTAGAATGAAACATTTTAATCAAAATATTTCAATTCAATTCCATCAAAAGAAGCAAAAACCATTGAAGGAAAACTATCTAAATGAAAACTATTTCCTTTGTTGTCTATGCCAATAGCTCCTGCATATCCATTAAACTCTTTAAGTTCTTCAAAACTTTTAGTAAATGCAGCTTCAATGCTCATACCATCCGAGACTCTTGTTACAATTTTAGCAGCCATTGCGCCACTTACAATATCTTCACCAACGCCAGTCATACTAACACCGCAAGATTGATTGGCGTAATTTCCAGCAACAGTAGCAGAATCTGAAACACGCCCTGGTATTTCAAAACCTTTTCCTCCAGTTGATGTAGCCACAGCAATATTATTATCGCCATCTAAACAAACACATCCAACTGTACTTGTTTTCGAAGAAATTATTTTTTCTTCGAATTCTTTTTTACGTTGTTCAGTTTCAGGATTAAAATACTCGAATCCATGTTTACGTGCAAATTCTATTGCTCCGCTACCAGCCAAAATACGATCATCGTAAGTCATTAGTTTTTCTGCAACTAAAATTGGATGTTCAACATTTTCTATATTAATAACACCAGACATTTTAAGAGTATTCCCATTCATTAAAGCGGCACTTAATCTTATTTTTCCATCCGATTGAATTTGAGAACCTAAACCTGCATTAAATAAAGGGTCGTCTTCTAATAAACTTACTGTATATACAACAGTTTCAACTGCTGTATGTGTTGTTAAATAGTCGTACCCTTTTTGAACTATTTTAATTAAAGCATTTTGTTTTTGAAATTTAGTTTCAGGATCGGTTAATGATTCTGAAAAAAAACCACCGTGAATAATTAGTTTCATTTTATTGATTATTATATTGAGAATCTTTGATTATTATTTTATTTTGATCAAAATGAAAAACATCATTTCGTGTCATCACATGAGAAATAATATGGCTTATTGAAATTGGATATCCAATTTCGATTTGAGAAAGACTAGTATCTAAAATTTCTCGACCATCAACCAAAATAACTGAACTAGAGCCTATTGCTGTCATTTTATTGTTGTTGTCGCTTATAATTAGCCCAGTATCTTCACTTAAACCAATTCCAATCTTCATGGGATTTCCTGTAACAGCCTGAAAAAGGCGTCCAATTCTTCCTCTTTGAATAAAATGAGTGTCAACGATAATAGAATCTATTAATCCAAGACCACTGTTCATCTCAACAGATCCTTTTAGTAATGCATCAGAACTTGCTCCTTGATAGATCATGCTAGATGAAGCGGCGGCTGCTCCTGCTGAAGTACCTGCATAAATAAACTCTTCATGATAATATTTTTGCAACAGTTTTTGTTGAAAAGGTGTACCTCCAATAGTTGAGGTTAACCTAAGTTGATCTCCTCCACTAAATAATACAACATCAGCTTCATCTAATCGTTTTAACGATTCTGGTGAAAGCGCATCTAAACGTGTATTTATATCCAAATGTTCAACATTGTGTGCATCCAAAAGACTGAAAGCTTTGATATAGGCTTCAGCAGCAGTTTTAGGAGATTGAGAAGCGGTGGTTATAATTTCAATTCTAGAATTTTCTTTGTGTTTTGCTTCCTCAAGAATCTTTTTTAGAATACCATTTTGATAAAAGAAATCATTGATAATTTCCTCACGTGGTAAATGCGTTGGTAAGGAATCAGCAGTATTTATTCCACCTCCAACAATTATTAATTTTCCTTTAATACTCATCATTATTGATTTTATAACTTCAATTTAATTAATATTAACTGGACAAGAGGAGAATAAACCTTAAAATAATGGTAAAATAGTGTTAATAAGGGAAAAAGGTCTAGTTCTTGTAATCATTTACTAAATTTTTTAACACTTACCACATATGAAAATAGAAAATATATCGATTTTAAAAGGACCAAATTTTTGGAGTATCAAGAGAGAAAAACTAATTCAAATGCGATTGAATTTAGGTCGCTTAGAACAATTTCCAACGAACAAAATTGATGGATTTGCAGAACGTATACAATCATGGTTACCTACAATGTTTTCGCATCGTTGTTCTGAAGGGGTAGCTGGTGGTTTTTTTACTCGTGTAAAAGAAGGAACTTGGATGGGGCATGTAATTGAGCATATCGCATTAGAAATACAAACCCTAGCGGGTATGAATACAGGCTTTGGCAGAACTCGCGAAACAAATACGCCAGGTACTTATAATGTTGTATTTGCTTATCAAGATGAGCAGGTAGGGATATATGCAGCAAAAGCAGCTGTTAGAATTGCAGAAGCATTAATATCTAATTCGTCTTATTCCATTTTAGATGATATTAAAAATATGACTAAAATATGGAATTCAAATAAACTCGGTCCTTCTACACAAAGTATAATTAATGAAGCAGAAAACCGAAAAATACCATGGACACGATTAAATAATCATTCTTATATCCAATTGGGATATGGTAAAAATCAAGCTAGATTAGAGGCGACAATTACAGATAAAACCAACTATCTGGCTGTTGAGATTGCATGTGATAAATTTCGAACCAAACAATTATTAAAGGATGCATTTATTCCTATCGCTGATGGTGGTATAGGCGAAAATGAAGAAGATTTAAAAAAAATAATAGATGAAATAGGCTATCCAATTGTTATTAAACCATATAATTGTAATCACGGAAGAGGAGTAACCACCAATATAAATGAATATGAAACTGCTGAAAAAGCATTCCAGAATGCACGAGAATTTAGTCAAAAAATAATCGTAGAAAAATTTGTAAAAGGTTATGATTTTAGAATATTGGTCATCAATAAAAAAGTAGTTGCTGCGGCCAAACGAATACCTGCTCATATAATTGGAGATGGAAAACTTACGATAAAAGAATTAATTCAAATTGAAAATGAAAACCCTAAAAGAGGAGAAGGTCATGAACAAGTTTTAACAAAAATTAGCATTGACCATCATACCATTTCATTATTAAAATCAAAAAACTACGATCTACAATCTATACCCAAACGTGCTGAAATAATTTATTTAAAAGCAACAGCAAATCTAAGTACAGGAGGAACATCTATTGATACAACTGAAGACCTTCATCCTGATAATATTATCATAGCAGAGAAAATTGCTAAAGTCATCAATTTGGATATATGTGGTATTGATATCATAGCATCCAATTTATCCGAATCTTTGTATACATCTGGTGGAGTGGTTATAGAAGTAAATGCAGCTCCAGGATTTAGAATGCATATAGAACCAACAAAAGGAATTTCGCGCAATGTTGCTTCTCCCGTTTTAGATATGCTATTCCCTTTTCAAAAATTACCAACTATTCCAATATTAGCAATTACAGGTACCAATGGTAAAACAACCACCACTCGTTTAATTGCACATATATTTAAAAACACTGGAAAAAATGTAGGTTATACAACATCTGACGGTATTTATATCAACAATCAGCTAATGGAGAAAGGGGATACAACAGGTCCTATTAGTGCAAAAAAAATATTGAATGATCCAACAATAGATATTGCTGTTTTAGAAACAGCAAGAGGTGGAATTTTGAGAGAAGGTCTTGGATTTAGTGCTTGCGATATTGGTATAATAACCAATATTACAGAAGATCATTTGGGATTAAAAGATATCGATTCTTTAGAGCAATTAGCCAGAGTAAAATCTGTTGTTGTTGAAAGTGTGAAAAAAGACGGTTGGGCAATTTTAAATATTGAAGATTATTATTCAATGGAAATTTCAAAGAAATTAGCATGTCAAATAGCATATTTTTCATTGGATGAAAAAAGTAAAGAAGTTCAAAAACTTATAAAAAAAGGAAATATAGTCGCATTGTATACACAAGAAAATATTGTAATACAGACTAAAAAAGAACGAATAGTTGTTGCGAATATTTACGATATACCGTTAACAATGGATGGAAAAGCTATTTTCATGATTCAAAATGTTCTAGCTGCTGTATTAGCAGCATATATATCAGGTTTGCATGTTCCCCAGATTACGAAAGCGTTGAATACTTTTTTCCCAAGTCCAGATTTAACACCTGGTAGAATGAATATTTTTCAGTTCAAAGAATTTAAAATATTAATCGATTTCGCACATAACCCTGCAGGATACACAGCTATAAAAGATTATTTGTCTAAAGTGGAAGCAAATAAAAAAATTGGAATTATTTCAGGTGTAGGGGATAGAAGAGACGAAGACATACAAAAGTGTGGAAAAATAGCAGCTGAGATGTTTGATTATATTATTATTCGACAAGAGCGACACTTAAGAGGTCGAACAGAGAAAGAAATTATACAGTTGCTTGTAAAAGGTATTCATGAAGTTCAAGAGAATTTTCCTTATGAAATAATTCCGAACGAAATTGAAGCGATAGAACATACAATAAACAAAGCAGAAAAAGGTGATTTTATAGTCGCACTTAGCGATGCTGTTTCCAATGCTATAGAAGTAGTGCAATTTCATATGAACAAAAATTCCTAAACAATTTAAATTATAAAAAGTAAATGTTTAATTAAAATCAAAATTTATGAGAAATCTAATTTCAATTATTGCTGTAGTATTACTTATTTTGTGGGCTATAGGTTATTTCGGATTCGGCCAAGCAGTAGGTCAATTTATACACATATTACTTGTACTTGCTATCATAGCTTTATTGTACAGATTAATTACAGGCCGAAAACCTTAGTATTAAAAATAATCTGAAAGAATATATCAAAATTCTTTCAGATTATTTTTTAAATATATAACCCTATTTTGTTATTCGATCAAAACCAAAAGTTTTTAAACGATCATCAATTTTATTAAGAATAATATTTTTTAAAACCTGAGCTGCAACCATAGAAAATGTAATTCCATTCCCTCCATAGCCTAAAGCAAATAGAGTACGATCTCCTTTTTTCCATGCTCCCATATAAGGTAAACCATCATCAGTCGAACTAAATGTTCCGCACCAAGCCATCTCAGTTTTAAATTCAATAGTAGGATATAGATTTTTGAATTTTCGTTCTAAAATTTTGACCTTAGTACGAAGTAGTTCATCTCTTTTTTCAGGATTTTGAAAATCTTCATCTTCACCACCAACTATCAAACGGTTATCTTTTGTAGTTCTCATGTATAGATAAGGTTCTGCAGTTTCCCAAATTAAACTACGGTTTGGCCAAATCATTTTTTCATCAATTGGAACGGAACAAATAGCATAGGTAGATAACAAATTCATCACTTTTTTAGGAAGGAATTGCCCTGCTTCAAATCCAGTTGCAACAATTACATATTTACACGAAACAGTATGGCCATGCTGTGTGATGAGTTTGCAACCTTTTTTAGTTTCTTGTATTTTTTCAACTTTTGTATGCGTGTAAATTTTTAGATTGTGTTTTTGTTGATGATATTTCAGTAAATTAATCGCTCCTTTATATGCATCCATTTGAGCTGAGGTATCATTTTGTAATGCAGCAATTCCATCTATGTTTTGATATTCTTTTAATTGTTGTGCATGCAAATATTTTACAGGTAAGCCAACTTCTGTTCTTATTTCAAACTCTTTATCTAATAACTCAACACCAGCTTTATTACTTGCCAATAAGACGGTTGGAACTCTTGTAAAATCAGCATCAATATTTGTTTTCTTAAAAATAGTTTCAATATCTGTAATTGATTGTAAACAATTAAAATAAGCGTCGATAGCAATTTTTTTGGGAACTTTATGAATTAATTTACATAAAGGCGTATCAATTTCATATTGTAATTGTGCTGTACTTGCGGCAGAACTTCCAGTAGAAATAGTTCGTTTATCAATTAATGCACATTCTATTCCTGCTTCGCATAATTCATGAGCTACTAATGCACCTGTAATGCCAGAACCGATTATAGCAACATCAATTTTAAAATCATTTCGAAGTGGATTGTATAAGTCAAAAAATTCATTTTTAACAATCCAATAAGGTAATCCAGAATGTAAATCCATATTTATTGCGTTAAGTGGTTTAGATAAACTATACCCTAAAAATCAAGCCAAAAATAGTAAATCTCTTTTGCTGTGTGAAATAATTTTGAAAATGTTAAACATTTAAAAATGTGATAATTGGCTTGATGCTTGTGATGAATTAGAAGTTAATCTAAGTTAGATTATAAAATCACTTAAAAATAAAATTATGGCTAAATTAAAACGAAAAAATTATAAACTGAATTATATCGATTATGGTGATAAAATTGCTCAACCCGTTATTTTGATTCATGGTTGGCCGCTTAGTTTACAATCGTGGGAATATCAAATTCCAAAAATTGTCGAAGCTGGTTTTCGTTGTATAGCTTATGACCGAAAAGGTTTTGGAAAATCGTGTGCAACATGGGATCGTTATGATTATGATGCATTGGCAGAAGATCTACACGTGTTGATTGATGATTTGCAGTTGAAAAATGTAGTGTTAGTAGGTTTTTCGATGGGTGGAGGAGAAGTAGTTCGCTATATTGCGAATTACGGAAACAAAAATATTTCAAAAATTGCTTTAATTAGTTCAATTATTCCTCTAGTAAAACAAACTGATGATAATGAGTATGGCGTTCCGCAAAAGGATTTAGATCACATTATTCATCAACTTGAAACAAGTCGTTTGGAATTTTTAGAAGGTTTTCATAAAGGCTTTTACAATCATGGTTTGTTAAAAAAATCTGTAAGCAAAGAACAATTAGATTTTGATTTCTCTGTTTCTTCTCATGCTTCACCTATTGCAACTCTAAAAGCTGCACGCTCTTGGATGGATACAGATTTTAGAACTGAATGTAAAATGATTGATGTGCCAACATTAATTATTCATGGAAAAGATGATCAAACTGTACCAATAAAAACAGCAGGAGATCAAGCTTCAAAATTGATTACGAATTCGACTTATATTGTTTATGAAGATGCTCCGCATGGCTTGAATATTACTCATAAAGAGCAGTTGAATATGGATTTGGTAGAATTTCTGTTGAATATAGAACACCAAAAAGATTAGAATATGAAAAATTCGAGTAAAAAGATAATCTCCGGAATAGCAATTGCTGGTTTAGGAGGAGTTTGTTATGCGTGGTTAAATTTTAGAAAAGTAAAAATACCATCTTATGTAACAGTTGTTGAAAATTTTGATGCACAACAATATATGGGAAAATGGTATGAAATAGCACGTTTCGACTTTAAGTTTGAAAAGAATTTGAATCAAGTTACAGCAACTTATTTTCTGAATAAAAAAGGAGTGATTGAAGTCCATAATCGTGGATTTGATGACAAAGAGAATAAATGGAAAGAAGCACATGGAAAAGCAACTTTTAATGGAGAAGAAGGAAAAGGTGCGCTGAAAGTTTCATTTTTTGGACCATTTTATTCAGGATATAATATTGTAATGATGGATCCGATTTATGAAACAGCTTTAGTTTTTGGAGAAAGTCATGATTATATGTGGATTTTATCTCGAAAGAAAACAATCTCAGAAGAGGTAAAACAGAAGTATATCAACTATGCAGAAGAAAAAGGTTATGATATTTCCCAATTAACGTGGACAAAGCAAGATTGATGTGTGATTAATTTCCTAATTAAAAACCCAATGATTTTTTAGTAAATTCAGTGGGTTTTTAATTCTTTAGTTTTTATTATACAAAAAATAAATTACTCAGTTAGAGGATTAATATTATCTGCAACAGGAAATTCCTGTCCTGTTTGACCAATAGTCTTATTAAAATCAAATTTTGCAGCATCAGACATATTAGCACCACCAGCTAATTTAGCTTTATCTAGCAAGTCTAAAGCTAATTTTTCTTCTTCACGTTGTTCCATTACTAACCATTGTAAAAAATTCCAAGTAGCCCAATCTTCCTCATCCATACACATTTTTACAATTTTGTAAATAGATTCTGTGTTTTCAATTTCTTGTTTCAAAACTGCTTCAAAACATTGTAAAACATTTTTTGGTTCAGGACCAGGTTTTTGTATGGCTTCAATTTTTACACTACCACCTCGTTCTTGTATATATTCTATAATTTTTGCCATATGAACACGTTCCTCTTGCGAATGTTTCATCATAAAACTTTTAATACCATCTAATCGGTTATCATCTGCCCAACAAGCAAGCATCAAGTAAATTTGAGCAGAAAAAGCTTCAAGTGTAATTTGTTTATTTAAAGCATTTTGTAAATTTTTTGAAATTCTAGTTGTATTCATTTTTGTGATTATTTAGTTATGATATTTTAGATTGGAATTTTCAGACCAAACTATTAATTTAAATGTTAATACTTTCTAAAATATTGATATTTAGAGTAGATTTAAATTGAATTAAGATGAAATCGCAAAACCAGAAAATGAAAAAGGTTCTCAATTTTTCAATTGAGAACCTTTTTCTATATAATATAATTTTTAATAAGTTTTATTTGCCAATGCAGAAGGTGATAATCTCACTGTTTATAATGTTTAGTAGTGTATCAGATGTGTATGTAACTCGTAAAAGCTCACAAACAATATTTTAACTATAAAATATCTTTACTCAATAGTGGACTATATCTCTACTATTGTGTATTTTTAAGCTCTTTAAAATTTAAAATCAATTCATTTGACACCCTTGTGTATCAGATGTGATGGTGGATAATTTTAACATATTTTATCATTAACAAAATATGACAAAATCAACTTTTAACTTAGATTATCAAATAAAAATATTTTCTAATTGTTCTGATAAATTAATAAAATATATTAAAACGAGGAATGGAAACCAACGTTTTAAATGTAAAAATTGTCAGAAAAAAGGGTGAAATGTATAGTTACAACGCTTACCTTACTACCATAAATCATATTGTTCAGCTAACAAAAGAAGGTTTGGGTATAAGAAGTACAGCTTGATATTTAAATATCTCAACAACCACACTACTTAAACGAATTATGAAAATCGCTTCAAAAATAGTTCCATCCAAAATAACTGAAGTGTAAGTTTTTAAAACAAATGAGACATTTGATTTATCTACAAACTTTTAAAAATAAAATAAACTTTCAAATATTTTAAAGATATGGTAGTCAATGGCGGTATTTGGCTGTCTAATCGATACAGAAAGTACAAAAGTCTTTATTGATCAATAGTGTAGGGGATTGTGGTGTAGTTTTGGTGTACCAAAATTTATTATAAGTTTAACATTTTATAGTAAAATATCCATACTTATTTTATAAATATATTTAGATTTACTAATTAAATAATAATATGAAATATATAACTTTAATTTTTATACTTTTCATAACTGTAGTAGGTGTACAATTCAATTCAGAATATTATATCAATCACTCGAATGATACAATAAAGGGAGAAGTAATAGGAAATAATTCTAAAGTTGTTTACTTCTTAGTGAATGATGAAAAAATAAAACTTAAACCAAAAGATATTAAATCATTTGTTGTAAATGATGAATTTGATAAATTAGTAAAATATGTAACCCTAAAAAATGATAAGAATGATTTTTTTGAAGAAGCTATTGTAGGTCAATTATCTCATTATTATTTGCGAACATTTAATCCATATGATGGTGAAAAATTAATCTTTCCTCTACTGGTAAAAAATGATGAAATAGTATATGTTGATGCATCAAATTCAAAAAAAAGAATTGCAAAATTAATTAGTGATTGTCCTTTTTTATTGAAAGAATGGACGGAAACAAATAAGTATCCAGATTACGATATAATCAAAATCACGGAAGCATATAACAAATGTAAAAGACAACTTTAAAAGTGCATTATATTGCATTATTTAGATCTATTCATACATCTAACATATATTATTGTCTTAAAAGTGCAATTAGTTGCACTTTTCTTGTTTTGTATCAAATTTCTTTCTAAATTTACATTAAAAGTGCAATAAATGACACTATTAATAATCGAACAGATAAAAGAACGTCGTAAAGTTTTAGATATTACACAAGAATCATTAGCAGATATTTCGGGTGTAGGTTTACGAACATTAAAACAATTTGAAAGTGGTAAAGGTAATCCAACCTTAGAAACATTGCAAAAGTTATGTGATGCATTGGGATTAGAGTTGAAATTAGAAGTTAAAACGATTGAATAATGAGAGTAGCAAATATCCTATACAAAGGCAAAAAAGCAGGCATATTATCTCAATTAGATAATGGTCGCTTTCATTTTATCTATAATGAAGATTGGTTAAATGATGATTCTAAGCCTTCTATAAGTTTAACGTTGCCTAAAAATCAAAAAGAGTTTGATTCTGAAACTTTGTTTCCTTTTTTCTATCATTTATTACCAGAAGGGGTAAATAAACGTATGATTTGTAAAACATATAAGATTGATGAAGATGATGCTTTTGGAATATTATTGAAAGCATCTAAAATAGATACAATTGGTGCAGTAACAATAGAAAGAGTGTAAAATGAAATTAGAATTAATTAATTGTCCCGGTTCTTTAAAAGAAAATTTTAATGCGTACAGTCCTGTTGTTCTAAAGAAAATGTTTAATGGTAAAAAGGTAAGTCCATTTTTAAATTATACTTCGCCAACTGATCGTAAGGATAAAAGTAGTTTTAACCAAAATCAAACACATATTTCTATTTCGGGATTTCAAGAGAAATATTCTTTAATTCTTGATGGAAATGAACTAAGATTAACGAATGAAAACGAAAGTGGACATTATATTTTAAAACCAATTTCTGATTTACCCAAAAATAGTGAATTTGCACCAGCGAATGAGCATTTAACGATGCAAATCGCTAAACAAGTTTTTAAAATTGAAACGGCAGAAAATGCTTTAGTTTTTTTTAAAGATGGAAGTCCAGCATACCTTACTAAACGATTTGATTACAATGAAATTGGAGATAAGTTAGCTGTGGAAGATTTTGCTTCTTTATTAGGGAAATCTCCTGCAACTGATGGGGAACAATATAAGTATGAAGGAAATTATCTGGAGTTATTTGAAGCATTGAAAAAATATGTTCCTGCATGGAAAGTAGAAACTCCAAAGTTATTTACTTTAATCCTTTTCAATTATCTGTTTTCAAATGGAGATGCTCATTTAAAGAATTTTTCTTTAATAGAAACTCAGCAAGGAGATTTTAAATTAAGTCCAGCATATGATTTATTGAATACCAAAATTCATATTGACGATGCAGATTTTGCATTAAAAGAAGGATTATTACCAAAATCAATCTCAAAAGGTAAAATAATAGACCAATTATTTATTTTAGGAGAGAAAGCTGAAATGACAGAAAAATCAATTATAAAAGTCATTCAAAATTTAACATCCAAAGAAGATAAAGTACAAGATTTGATTGATAAATCGTACTTATCAGAAAAGTTAAAACGTAATTATTTGCAAAGTTATCAGCATCGATTGAAGAAATTAAGAATAGTTACAGAGTAAAAAAAATGAACAAGAAGATTTCCTTAGCGCATTTTTTATAATTTATCATATAAGGAAAATAGAGTAGGTTATTCCTTCTTTTCGACGTAATTTTATAAGTGAAATAATAGAAATAAAAATGAAAAAAATAAATATTACAACTTTAGATCACTTAGATCAAATTGATCAAGCATCTTTTAATCAACCAAAAATTATTTATAAACACAGCACAACTTGTGGATTATGTGATATTATTTGGGATATTGTAAAAGAAAGCGACTTTGAACTGAATTATTTAGATTTATTAGCGTTTAGACCACTCTCTAATGAGATTGAACGACGATACAATGTTCAGCACGAATCACCGCAAATCCTTATTATAAAAGATGGAAAATGTGTGTACAATGCATCGCATCGTAAAATAAAAAATGAAGAAATTCAGAAACAATTAGATTTATTCGATTAAAGAATCTTCGGTTTGATTTCATAATTGGAAAACTAAATTACGTTCGTGTTCATCAATAAAATCTTCACTTGTATAAAATGTTTCATCTACGACAACATATATCTTTAACCCTTTATTTAACTTTGAGTCTTTAAACACTAAATGACTTACAAAATATGTACTCAAATTATCATCGAAATTTTTTGTGCGACTATCAAATCTAAATTGGGCATGATTTCGTGGTCCCGAATATTTAGTTTCAACTTCTACTTGATTTTCTTCTTTCAGAACATTGATATAATTTCTTAAAAACGAAAAAGCTTCTTCGCGAGCAACAATCGGATCATCATTATAAAATGAATTAATTGTTACTTCTTTTGTTTCTTGATCGAATAGTGTTTCGACTTCATAATGAACTTTTAATTTCATAATAATTTGCTTTATTTGATTATGAAGCAAACCTATGACTACAAGACTATCAGATTACGATAGTCTAAAAAATAATTATAGAAATATCTAAAAGACATGTTTTGACGGGATGGTTTATGACCTTTGTAATATAAATTAAAAACAAGAAAATATGCCTATAATTACAATTGAATTGTCTGATGAACAATTAAAAAGAGTGAAAGAAACCCTGAGTTATAATGGTAATTTAGATTTGAAAGAAGAAACTTTTA
>NZ_DKSQ01000017.1:0-26560 GCF_002472765.1 Empedobacter sp. UBA7252 | reverse complement strand
AAAAATTAAGTTCTCTTTTTCTATATTTTATAGATATTTAAGTGGAAAATCACCTTTTATTGAAAGGTGATTTTTTTATGCTTTAAATAATTCATTCAAGTTTACTCCACCGAAGTTTCCTGAACTCATCATCAAAAATACTTTATCTTTTTTATCTAAACTTTCGATATAATCTTGCAATTGTTCACCATTTGTAAATACCAAAATAGAATCATCTCCAAAGGCTTTTTTGATATCTTCTGGAGAAATCATTTCCATACGTTTTATTTCTAATGCTTCTGGGCTATACATTACAATTTTGATATCAGTTTTGTCTAAAGCACCTTTGTATTGCACCAAAAACTCAGGATTCAAAGACGAATAGGTGTGGATTTCTAAACATCCTACAACTGTTTTATCTGTATATTGTTCTTTTACTGCATTCGTAACTGAAGTTACTTTACTTGGCGCATGGGCAAAATCTTTATACGCAACAAAATCAGAAGTACGATTAATTAATTCCAAACGTTTAGATGCTCCTTTGAATGATTGAATTGCTTCGTTGAAATCATCATCCATTACACCTAATTGTTTACAAATTGCACGAGCACCTTCTAAATTCATCAAGTTATGATTACCAAAGACTTCTAACGGAATTGGTCCATCTTCTGTTTCGATAAAAGTGATTCCATTTTCGATAAAATGTTCTGGTAAATGATAAGGGAATTTCTTGATTGCTTTCTCCGTTTCTTCTACCACTTTAACAACTTCTTCGTCTGTTTCGTTGTAAATTAAAGCACCTCCATTCACGATAGATTCTACGAATTTTGAGAATTGAGAAGTGTAATCTGCAAACGTTGGAAAAACATTGATATGATCCCAAGCAATACCTGAAATCAACGCAATATTTGGTTGATACAACAAGAATTTTGAACGACGATCTAAGGCAGATGATAAATATTCATCACCTTCCATAATCATAAATTCGTTGTCTTCTGTCAATTTTACCATCACATCAAAACCATCCAATTGCGCACCAACCATATAATCAACATCGATATTATGATAATGCAAAACGTGAAGAATCATTGATGTAATTGTCGTTTTTCCATGCGAACCACCAATTACAACACGCGTTTTATCTTTTGATTGTTCGTACAAATATTCTGGATATGAATAGATTTTTAAACCTAATTCTTGAGCACGTAACATTTCAGGATTATCAGCGTGAGCATGCATTCCCAAAATCACAGCATCTAAATCTGTTGTAATTTTTTCTGGAAACCAACCCATTTCTTCTGGTAAAATTCTACGTTGGTCCAAACGTGTTTTCGAAGGTTCGAAAATTGCGTCGTCAGAACCTGTTACTTGATATCCTTTTTCGTGCAAAGCAATCGCCAAATTGTGCATTGCACTTCCACCAATTGCAATAAAATGAACTTTTTTCATTTTGTATGTTGTATTCTTTTAGTCTTTTTTATTTTCTTCGTCGTAGCCCATTTCTTCGAAATCATCAAACTCTTCGTCGTCTTCATTCAAATAATCATCCAATGATTTTTCACTATTTTCAGCAAGAATTTCGTCCATTGGTCGAACTTTATTAAATTCTGGTGCTTGCTCAATTGCATTCATAATTTTTTTCATGATTGCATCACTCGAATCATTTTCATAATCGATTTCCAAAGGCTCTTTGAATGTCATTGTCGCATTAATTCCACGTTTTTTAATACGCAAACCTTTTTTATCAAAAGCTCTACGAAAACCATCAATTACAACTGGAATTACAATTGGTTTATTTTTCTTGATTAAATGTGCAGTTCCACGACGACCAGGTGCAAACGCAGTTGTAGTCCCTTGCGGAAATGTTACTACCCAACCACTTTGCAACGCAATATCAATATTGTTAATTTCGCTTAAATCTACTTTTCTATTTACATTTTCTCCTTTTGCACGCCACGTTCTTTTTACGGTAACCGCTCCTGTGTAGGCGAATAATTTCGTCAAAAGATTATCTTTCATTGTTTCTTCAGCGGCAACGTAATAAAAGTCAATCTTAGGATTAAGTAAATAAATTGGATTTTTGATGGTATCAATAAAACCATTTTTTACACTACAAAATACATGATACATCGCGAAAACATCAGCAAAATAAGTTTGATGATTCGAAACGAATAATACATTTTGAGCTGGCAAATGAACCAAGTTTTTTGTACCGCTAACTTTTAATTTATTAAAACCATTGTAACGGTTATAAGTAAATGATCCTAATAAGAAAATTAACGTCCTTTTTAGGAAATATAAATGTCCAAATGAATCGCGAAATGCGTTCTTTTTCTTTGCTTTTTGAGACACGAGTTCTTAATTGTTTAAGTTACAAATTTAATACGATTTTTAGATAATCTTTAAATTCTTCTAAAATCATTGCCGTTGCGCCCCAAAGAAATTCATCATCACCAATGTTATAACCAGGAATTTCGACAACTTGACCAGAAAATTCTCTCTCAAAAACTTCGTAATCAGCATTCAAAAAAGCTTCCAAATTTAATGGAACAACGTATTGTACTTCGCGCTCATCTGGATTGAAATGTGGTTCTCCATGATAAATTCCGATGTAAGGATAAACCAAGAAATTACTTGGCGGAATATACATTTCGCTCAATTGTCTTACAATCTCAATGTTTTCGTACTCTACACCAAGTTCTTCCATAGTTTCGCGAATAGCAGTTTCGTCAAAACTAATATCTTGTTCTTCAAATTGTCCACCTGGCAAAGAAAACTGATGCGAATGCGCTCCTTCGTAAGAAACACGCATGGTTACTGGGAATTCAACTTCTCCATCTTCGTTTTGATACAATAAAATCATCACAGACGCACTTCTAGGATTGGTACGTTTTACATATTCTAAATCAAATTTTTGACGATATGGAGGTGAAAGCTTTTGGTGTGATTCCCAACTTGGCAATTCTTCAACACTTTCAGCTAATAAATATTTTAATTCTTCTAAATCTAAATACAAAATGGATTGATTTTTAGGGTAATAAAAAAGAGTGAAATTTTTCCTCACTCTTTTTCAAAGATAATTATTTTCGTTGAAGAAAATTCAACCTTTTCGGTAAGGTTTATTAATTATTTAACTTTTAAGATTTAGCTTAAATATTTCCCATTGTTTGAATGAAAAATTGAATATTTTTGAAATTTAACATTATAAGTTTTAACTTCGTTAGGTCTAAAAATTATAAAAATGTTTAATAAAAAACTTTTTTACGGAATGATGGTTGGATCGTCAATCCTAACCACTTCTTGTAGCGAAAAGTCAACAAATAGTATGTGGAACGATAAAAATCCTTTTTTTGAAGTGAGCACTTTGCCTTATCAAACTGCTGATTTTTCGAAAATTAAAAACGAAGATTTCAAACCTGCTTTGTTGCAAGGAATGACTGAACAATTAGTCGAAATCAATAAAATTGCGAATAATTCTGAAGCACCAACTTTCGAAAATACATTAGTTGAGATGGAAAAATCGGGTCAATTATTAACACGAGTTAATCATGTTTTTGGATTATTGACTGGAGCAAATACAAACGAAACGTTGCAAGCAGTTGAGGAGGAAATGTCGCCTAAATTTGCGGCTCATAGCGATGCCATTTATTTGAATGATAAATTATTTCAACGTGTAAAAACTTTACATGACAATAAAAAATCATTGAATTTAGATAAAGAGTCATCTCGTTTGTTAGATGTATATTATCAACGATTTGAATTGGCTGGCGCAAATTTATCTGCTGCACAAAAAGATGAATTGAAAAAATTGAATGGAGAAATCGCTTCTTTAGAAACTAAATTCTCCAATCAATTATTAAAAGGAACAAAATCTGGTGGCGTTACTTTTACGAAAGAAGAATTAGCTGGTTTGAGTGATGCTGATTTAGAGGCTTTCAAACAAGCTGATGGTACATATTTAATCAGTTTATTGAATACAACGCAACAACCTGAATTACAAAATATGACCAATGCAGTTTCAAGAAAAAAATTATTTGATGCAGCTTGGATTAGAACAGAGAAAAAAGACGAAAATGATACACGTTATACAATTTTAACTTTGGTTAAAAAACGTGCGGAGAAAGCTAAATTATTAGGTTTTGCAAATTATGCAGAATGGAATTTGCAAGATCAAATGGCGCAAAATCCTACAGCAGCAAAAGGAATTTTAAATCAAATGATTCCGGCAGCAACTGCAATGGCACAAAAAGATGCAAAAGAATTTGAAGCCTTAGCGAAGAAAGAAAATCCAGCAAATACATTAACAGCTGCGGATTGGAACTATTATGCGGAGAAAGTTCGTAAAGAGAAATATGATATCGACGAAAATGAAATGAAACCTTATTTCGTTTTAGATTCAGTTGTAGAGAATGGAATTTTCTTTATGGCGAAAGAATTGTACGGAATTTCATTCAAAAAACGTACAGATATACCAACTTGGCATGAAGATGTAAAAGTGTACGAATTGTTTAATGAAGATGGTTCGCAATTGGGATTATTTTATACAGATTATTTCAAAAGAGATTCTAAACAAGGGGGAGCTTGGATGAGTAATATCGTGGAGCAATCGCACTTATTTGGCACAAAACCTGTTATTTATAATGTCGGAAACTACACAAAACCTGCAAATGGTCAACCTGCATTGATTTCGTATGATGATGTGGTAACAACTTTCCACGAATTTGGACATGCATTGCACGGTTTCTTTGCGAATCAAAAATATCCAACTTTATCTGGAACAAATGTTTCAAGAGATTTTGTAGAGTTTCCATCTCAATTTCACGAGCATTATGTAACGGAGCCATCTATCCTAAAAAATTATGCAAAGCATTATCAAACAGGAGCTGCGATTCCTGATGTGTTGGTAGAAAAAATGAAAAAAGCATCTAACTTTAACAAAGGTTATACGTTAACAGAATTACTTTCTGCTGCGGCTTTAGATTTATCTTGGCACACTGTTTCTGTCGATAAAACAATCACAAGCGTAGACGATTTTGAGAAACAAGCCTTAATTGATAATAAAACAAATTTACCACAAGTTCCGCCTCGTTACCGTTCTTCTTATTTTAGCCATATTTTTGGTGGAGGATATGCAGCGGGATATTTTGCATATATCTGGGCAGAAATGTTAGACCATGATGCCTACGAATGGACAATAGAAAATGGAGGAATGTCACGTAAAAATGGTCAAATTTTGAGAGATAAAGTATTTTCTCAAGGGAATTCGGATGATTTGAATGTGATTTACAAAAATTTTAGAGGTAAAAATCCTTCAATTGAACCAATGTTGAAATACCACGGATTGAAATAATTATTCTAAAATATTAACAACTTAAAAATCCAAGACATAGTTCTTGGATTTTTTTCGTTTTATGAATAAATTTGCAACTATTAAAACAAGTATAAATGGGAAGAGCATTTGAATTTAGAAAAGGACGTAAATTAAAACGTTGGGCAGCAATGTCTAAAGCGTTTACTAAAATTGGGAAGGATATCGTAATGGCAGTAAAAGCAGGAGGACCTGATCCGCATTCAAATTCTCATCTTCGCGCGGTAATTCAGAATGCGAAGGCTGTAAATATGCCTAAAGATAATATCGAACGCGCAATCAAAAAAGCATCTGATAAAAATACAGAAAACTATAAGGAAGTTATTTTTGAAGGTTATGGACCTCACGGAATTGCCGTTTTAGTTGAAACTTCTACAAATAACAACAATCGTACAGTAGCTAACGTTCGTTCTTATTTCAGTAAATGTAATGGACAATTAGGAACGCAAGGTTCTGTTGAATTTATGTTTGATCATATCTGTAATTTCAAGATTCAAAAACCTGAAAATCTAGATTTAGAGGAATTAGAATTTGAAATGATTGACTTTGGAGTAGAGGAGATTTTTGAGGATGAAGATGGAATTGTATTAATTGCACCTTTTGAGAATTACGGAACAATCTTCAAATCTTTGGAAGAAAGTGGATATGAAATTATTTCATCAGAATTTGAAAGAATTCCACAAACAACAAAAGAATTAACAGAAGAACAAAAAGCTGACATCGAAAAATTGTTAGAGAAATTTGATGAAGATGAGGACGTAAATAACGTTTATCATACGATGAAAGAAGACGAAGAAGAGGAAGAATAATCTTTTTTGAAAAGAATAATATGAAAACCGTTTAATTTATTTTAAACGGTTTTTTTTATCTTTAACTATAATTGAATTTTTGAGAATGATAAAAATTTTTACTTTACTTGGTTTGATATTGCAATTTCTTGCATTTTGGATGGCTGCGCCAGAAATTCTTGGAGCTGATTGGTTAAGTAAAACCGAAGAAATGATTCGGAAAGCAATTAATCAGTTGCCACAATTAATATTAGCTGTATTAGGAATGGCGATGGGAGTGATGTTTTATCATTCGATGAGTTCTTTTTTTGTATTTGTCGTTGTTATAATGATTATAATTTTATTATTGATTTTCTATAAAAAAGTAGAAAAGCTTTTGGACGAAAAAATCTCGAAACCATTGGTCAATAAATTAATCTTGAATGAAACTTTTCGTTTTACTTTATTGAAGTTTGCCGCTTTGTTTTTTACGCTTGGTTTCCTTATTCAGATAGCTTTGGTCGTTATTGTATAATTTTTTTTAAAATATTTATTTGATACTGAATAAACTATGTTTTTGTATTAAAAAAACTTTAAATTAAGGTTTGCAAATTCGAAAAAGCGTTCTATATTTGCACTCGCAATACCGCAGTAGACTGCGTTATTGGAGAGTTGGCAGAGTGGTCGAATGCGGCAGTCTTGAAAACTGTTGAGGGTCACACCTCCGGGGGTTCGAATCCCTCACTCTCCGCTGAAAGCTTGAACATTTGTTCAAGCTTTTTTTTGTTTTATAAAATTTTAATCAAAATAAAAGGCCAGATTAATCTGACCTTATAATAGAAGTATTTATTTTTCTAAATCTTTATATACTTTTCGAATAATTCCGTCCGAAAGTCCAATTTTCGGAACATGAATTTTCTTTGCATGCGACCATTTTAGTACATTACTATAAATTTCTAATGCATAAACCACTACATCAGCACGGTCGGGTTTCATATTGAAATTCTGCATACGTTCTTCAGCAGTCATCGTTTGTAAAATTTGATAATGTTTTTTGACATAAACACTACTCAAAGGCATTCCCAGTTTTACGCCTGAATATTTGTATACATGGTTAATATTTCCACCAGAACCAATTAATTCGACTTCATCATCACCAATGTTTTCGTGAATCCATTGTTTCATTTCGTTAAAAGTATTTGGTGAAACTTTATTTTCCAACAAACGTACAGTTCCTACTTCAAAAGATTTTGACGTAAAAACCTTATTATCTTTTAATAATGTTAATTCGGTACTACCACCACCAACATCTACATACAAATAGATTTTTTCGTCTTGTATAAAATCACCTAATTCTGTATTAAAAAGTAATTCAGCTTCGGTTTTTCCATCTATAATCTCGATGTTAATTCCAGATTTTTTAATCACCTTTTTTACAACATCTTTTCCATTTTTGGCTTCGCGCATGGCAGAAGTTGCATAAGCTTTATAGATTTCAATATCATAAACCTTCATCATCAATGCATAAGACAACATAGCATCGCAGATACGATCTATATTTGTTTCGGAAATTTGTCCATCAATAAAAACATCGTGTCCCAAACGAATAGGCATTCTCACAATACTGGTTTTATTAAAAATTGGCGCACGACCTTCTTCTTCGTAAACATAATTAATCAACAATCGCATGGCGTTAGATCCAATATCTATTGCTCCTAATTTTCTAATCTTCATTTTCTTGTTCGTTTAATTTTTTAAAATATTCATAGGTCATAAACTGAGAGCGGTTTGGTTTTTTATTGTTTCGTTTGTATTCTAAAGAAGATTCAGCCATTATTTGGCGACCTTTTACGTTATCTTCAAAACTCAAATTAAACGTATCCATAACTATTTTTTTGAATTTATGATCGTAAATCGGACACGCTACTTCCACACGATTATCCAAATTACGTTCCATCATATCTGCAGAGGAAATATAAACTTTGTCATCGCCTGCATTCTTAAACCAATACACACGCGGATGTTCCAAAAATTTATCAATAACGCTGACACATTCAATATTTTCGGAAAGATTTTTAACTCCAGGAATCAAACAATTAATTCCACGCACAACCAAACGGACTTTTACTCCTTTTTGAGAAGCTTTATACAATAAATCAATGATTTGTTTATCGCTTAAACTGTTTAGTTTCATGTTGATTTCCGCAGGTAAACCAGCTTGATGATTTTTGATTTCTCGTTTAATCATCTTGACAATTTTTTTACGTGTTCCATAAGGTGAAACCAATAAATGATTGTACGTTAAGTTCAAATAATTAGCTCCGAAAAATTTAAAAATCTGTTCAACATCCTTTGTTATTCCCGGATTGGTTGTGAAATACGTATAATCTGTATAAATTTTTGCTGTTCCTGCATGAAAATTTCCTGTGCTAATAAACACATATTTCTGCGCCAACATTCCTTCTGGTTTACGTTCGATATAACCAATTTTCGAATGTACTTTCAGTCCCGGAACCCCAAAAATAACATTCACACCAGCTTCTTGCAATTTTTTCGACCACATCGCATTATTCGATTCATCAAATCGCGCACGAAGTTCCAAAACAGCTGTTACTTCTTTTCCATTCATCGCTGCGTTTATCAACGAATGCATCACTTGCGAATCCTTTGCAACACGATAAATTGTAATTTTTATTTTGGTTACTTTAGGGTCAATTGCAGCTTCTCGAAGAAATTTTAACAACAAAGAATAATCGTGATAAGGCGCCATCATCATTTCCTCATTTTCCGTAAAAGCCTGAAAATAACTGTTATATTCAAAAGGTTTTTTCTGAATAATTGGTTTTATTTTTTCGTACGTTAAATTTGGAATGTCAAAGCTTGGAAAGCTCATCAAATCTCGTTTGTTGTGATATTTTCCACCCGGATTGATACTATCATATTCATCTAATCGTAATTTTTTCAAGAAAAATTTCAACGTATCTGGTGCAATTTCAGCATCATAAACCAATCGGACAGGAACACCTTTTTTACGATTTTCTAAACTATTGATGACTTTTTCTAATAAACTATGTTCTAAATCGTTATCAAAATCAAGTTCGCTATCTCGTGTAATTTTGATGGAATGTGCTTCAATTGTTTCGAAATCAAACATTTTGAAAATATCTTTCAAATGAAAACGAATAATGTCTTCCAAATACATGACATACGTATTTTGATCATACTTTGGAAGCACAATAAAACGCGAAAATAAATGCGTTGGAACAATCAAAAGTGCATATTGAACTTTGTCTTTTAATTGCATTTTCACCGCTAAATAGAACGATCCATCGCGTAAAGGCGGTGCTTTTTTAATATCATCTAAAATAAAAACTCCAACCGTATGAATAAATTCGTTGTAAAAATATTCGGAAATAAATTCTAAATAATTCTCAGGAATCGATGTATCATCTATCACAAAAATATTGTGATTCTCTAATTCTTTGAATAATTGATTATGCAAATCATCGTACTGGACTCGCTGCTGACGCACAATTTCATTGATTTCATCGATCAATTCTTCGTCCGTTTGATCTGGTACAATATTTTGATAAACAATTTCTACATCTTTGAACTGTATCGAGCGCAAAATTGTAGAATATCGAACCGAATAAAATTCATCTAAATTGTTCGAATAAATTCCTAAAAAACGAATTCGTTCTAACAACGGAACTGTTTCGTCAGAAGCCTCTTGCAACACGCGCGCATTGAAAGAAAGCCAACTGATTTCGCGGTTTATATATTTTTTCATTTAATTTCTTTAGGTAAAATTATTTTTATAGTTTTTCCTTTTTGAATCGATTTCCAATTATCAGAATCAAACTGTATCCAGACAAATCCAGAAGTCGAAAGATTGTAAATCATTTCATTTCCTAACTGATTGGTAATATCTGTAAACGCAGGATTATGTCCAAAAATAAGAACATTTTGCAATTCATTATCCAAATTTCTAATCCATTTGTCTAATAAATAATGCGAAAAAGTATACAAATCATCTTCGATATGAATGGTTTGATTAGGAAATAAAATAGGTTTGACAAGTAGAGAAGTTTCTTTTGCTCGAACTGCTTTGCTCGAAAATATTTGATCAAATTTCAATTCAAAATTTTGATGAATATAATTTGCTACTTTCTTCGTTTTGAATTCACCAATCTCTGTGATAGAACGAAATTGATCTGAAACATTTTCGTTCCATTTACTTTTTGCATGACGCATTAAAAACAAATTTTTCATAACGCAACGAGTTTAAAAAGAAAAAGTAGTTAAATCTAATCATTATCTAATGAAAAGACTTAACTACTGTTGTATTTTTTTTAGGATTATTTTCTAAAGATTACCTTCGTAATTCTTAAAATCATTTTTTACCCAATCTGGCAATTCCATCGATTTTTTCTCTTCCATATCGTACATTACTTGTGTACTTTTTCCGATACAATGAATAACATCTTCACCATTTTCGCTTTTACTTGTGACAATATATTCAAAATCGAAACTCTTATTTCCTAATTTTGTAACTCGTACACCAATACGAGGTTCTATCGCATTTGGACGTAATTCTTTTTGGTAACTCGCTTCCATATGTGCAATGACAAACATGTGTCGCGTCCATTGCCATTTTTTGCTCGAAGCCATCATATAATAGGCTCTACCGATCTGGAAATACTCGAAATAAAATACATTATTTACATGACCAATTGGATCAAAATCGCTCCAACGTGGTTCTAAAGGTTTAAAGAATTTAAAGTTTTCTATACTCATTTTTAATTGGTTTTTAATAATAATTAATCTTCAGGATTTGGATCAATAAATTCGTATTTGTACAATTTGACTAACCAAAAGAATACTGAAAATAAGATAGGTCCAAATATAATTCCGATAAATCCGAATAGATTTAAACCAACGATTACTCCAAAAATAGTAATTAATGGATGAACATCTGCCATTTTTTTTTGTAAAACTAAACGGATTAAATTATCTGAAAGCCCAACAATTACAAAGCAATAAATTAATAATCCAACCGCTGATCCAGTTTCACCTTTTGCAAGTAAAAATAGTCCAAGAGGTACATAAATAAGTGCGGCACCAACGACAGGCAACATTGCAGCAAAAATGGTTAAAATAAACCAAGTAAACGCATCATCTACACCAAATATAAGATATCCAATGTAGGCAATTATTGCTTGTAGAAAGGCTGTTAATGGCATTCCGACAGCATTTGAAATAACTAAATCTTTCAAATCTTTGTTCATTTTGACTAAATTACTTGTTTTAAGCGGAATTGTTCTGTAAAACCAATTTTCAAGTTTTTGATGGTTCATCAACATAAAATACAAAATAAGGAAAGCAACACCCAACTGAACTGTCATATCCATTGAAGCATTCAGTGTTTTTTCTAATAATTTACCTCCAACTTGTGTTATTTTTTCAATGTTTGTTGCACTAAACACATCGATATGAAATTTGGTTTGCAACATTTGAATAATTTTATTGACATCTGTTTTAATTTGAGCTGTGTCATTTAATAGCACCATTACTTTATTCGTTAACATTTGAATTAATAAATAAAGAGGTCCAATAATCAAAATCGCGCTACTAATCATTAAGATAATTACACTTGCTAATTTGTTCCATTTTTTTACTTTTACTAGCCATTGCAAAGGATTTAAAAGCAAAACATACAAACACAAAGCACCGAGAAGTCCAGGGAAAAATGCTAAAAGATTTTTGGTAATTAATCCAAAAACTAAAAGTATTATTGCAATAAATGCTAACTGTAACAAGACATTGTTAGAAAGATAGTGTTTATTAGAGTTCATAGGTAATTTATTTGTTTAATAACAGTTGTTGATATTTCGTTATCAAATTCAATGCTAAAAATAGTTAATTTCTATAAACTTTTCTATTTTTAGACGTTGAATAAAATTTTACACATGAAAAAAATAGTCGGTTTAATCTTATCAGTTTTGACAATCTCTACATATGCACAAACGAAACAAGACAAAGTTGTTTTGGTAATTCATGGTGGTGCTGGTACAATTCTGAAAAAAAATATGACACCCGAAAAGGAAAAAGCGTACCGAGATGCTTTAGCTGAATCTTTGACAAAAGGTTATGAAGTCATCAAACAAGGTGGCGAAAGTGAAAATGCAGTGATAGAAGCCATAAAAGTAATGGAAAATTCACCTTTGTTTAATGCAGGAAAAGGAGCGGTTTTTACGCATGAAGGTAAAAATGAATTAGACGCTTCGTTGATGATTGGAAATACAATGCAAGCAGGTGCTGTGGCTGGAGTTACAACGATTAAAAATCCAATTTTAGCAGCAAAAGCTGTTTTACAAAATTCTGCTCATGTGATGATGGTTGGAAAAGGAGCAGAAGAATTTGCTCAAACTCAAGGTTTAGAAATTGTTGATCCAAGTTATTTTAAAACTGAGGAACGCTTGAATTCTCTTCAAAAAGTTTTGGAAAAGGATAAAGAAAAAATGGAATTAGACCATGATGCTAAAACACAAGCGTATGTTCCATTCAATTTTGTTGACGAAAAATTTGGTACTGTAGGCGCAGTTGCTTTGGATAATAAAGGTCATATCTCGGCAGGAACTTCGACTGGTGGAATGACAAATAAACGTTTTGGTCGAGTAGGCGATTCGCCAATTATTGGTGCTGGAACGTATGCAAATAGCGAAGTTGGTGTTTCGAGTACGGGTTGGGGCGAATATTTTATAAAAGCTGTTGCGGCATATGATGTTGCGGCTTTGATGAATTACAAGAAACTTTCTTCGAAAAAAGCTGGTGAAGAAGTTATTAAGAAAATTGGTGATTTAGGAGGCGATGGCGGAATGATTATTTTAGATAAAAATGGTCAAGCAAGTTTTCCTTTTAACACTGCCGGAATGTATCGCGGAAGTATTACACAATCAGGTAAGATAACTATCGAAATTTATCAATAAATTTGGAACACATTTTAAAATAAAGATATACAATACATGATAAAACAAATTTTACTTACAGCCACTGTTGTTCTTGCAAATTTTGCAACAGCGCAAGTAACCTCTATGATTAATGATAAAAATGTAGATGCTTCGACAAAAGTATATGGAATGGCTCCTTTAAGCGATGAAACAAAGGCTTATGAGAAGTTTAATTTTATGTTAGAAAATGCTGCGGCTATACAATTAGGAAAACCAATTTTGGAGTATGGATATCAATCATCTACTTTTCAAGCACAAGATAATGGAGTAATGATTTATATGGTAAAAGATAAGAAAATTGTCGATCAATGGTTGGTAAATCCTGCCTTCTACAATGTTTTTCATGACGGAATTCCGTATTCTTATGATACCGATAAATTAGCTGTTCTTGCTGATAAATATCCGTTGATTTATAAAGAAGAAAAACGTCAATATAAAACTGAAAAAGAATACCAAAAACAGCGTCCAGCCTTGTTTGCTGATCCTTATAATTTGATTATTACAGAACCAGATTTTACATACGAAGGATATTTTGATGTGCAATTTCCACAAAACGAACAATTCAAAAATTCTGAAGCTGCTATAGCTTATTTAAAACCAATTGTAGAGAAATTGACAAAAAAGAAATTTGATATTAATTATACAATTACTGAAAAAAATATTTTAGATCGTACACAATTTACAATAACAGTTGCAGGAGAAGAAAATATCTACAAAAAAATAAAATTAGATAATCTGCAAAAAGGAGATTGGCAATCATTAAGTTATGAAGCTTCGATTTTCCGAAAAGCGAATTAATAGAAAGAAAAGGTTTTTGAAATAATCAAGAACCTTTTTTTTATCCACAAAGATTCGTAATTTGACTTTTTAACCCAAAGAAATATGAATTCTAACTTCTATAAAATATTACAACACTCAAAAGAAAATCAATCAATTATTGCCGTTTACAATGATCCCGAAGGAGATAATTTTTGGGCTGGATATATTTTAGATTTTAATGACGAATTTTTTACGATGCAACACATTTCGAAATATGGTAAAAAAGATGGAATTTTAATCGAACCTTATTTTAAAATTAGTCGAATAGATGTTGATGATTACTGCAAATGTCTCAATTATTTGAAAGAACATCACACCGATTTGGATCAAGAAAATCCAATCACATTTAATGCAACAGCAGAAGAAAATTGGGTTCGTCAAATTTTAGGCGAAATAAATGATCAAACCGAATATGTATCACGTATTCAATTAAATAACAATAGTCGTTTTGCAGGTTTTATTCGGAATTTAACTGAAGATGATTTCGAGTTAAAATGTATTGGTTCGGAAGGAACGGACGAAGGCTCTTTGTATTTTCAGATTGATGATGTTTCGTCGATTCGTGTCAATGATTTAGAAGCTCGCAGAAGGTTATTTTTTTATAATTATCGTCGTTCTATCGACTTTTTTGATGAATAATCGAGAGATATTAAATAAAAAAATCCAACTCAAAACGAGTTGGATTTTTTTGATACTATGTGTTTAATCTTATCCGTTTACAGCTTCAACGTTGTCTACAACATCAGGCATCATTTGTTTTAAAATACCTTCGATACCATTTTTAAGCGTTGCTGTAGAAGACGGACAACCAGAACAAGCACCTTGTAATAACATTTTTGCTGTTCTCGTTTCTTCATCAAATTCAATTAATTCGATATTTCCACCATCATTTGCAACTGCTGGTTGAACATATTCGTCTAAAATAGCTTTGATTTGTTGTTCAACAGAAGAAAACTCTTCAGCAGATTTTACCACAACATGCTCAGGAGCTTCTGTTGTGAATTCATAAAATTCATCAAAAACAGGACCTCCAGCTTGTAAATAATTCGTAATAAACGAACGAACATCCATCGCCCAAAGTGACCAATCTTCTGTTTCGTTTTTCGTTAAAGAAACATAATTATCAACAATAAAAACTTCTTCAACAAAAGGATATTCTTTGTAAATCGCAACAGCTAATGGAACTCCAGCAGCTTTTTCTCTCGATTTTATCTCGATGATTTCTGGCACTAACATAGAATTTGAAACGAATTTCATCGCAGCAGGATTAGGCGTCATTTCTGCATAAATAGAAATAGGAGCCTTTTTCATTGGTGCTAAAATTGCATTTTCTTCTAAATGTTCATTGATAATTTCTTTCAAATCTTCTGTAACATCAGCCCAATCAACAGCATCTATTTTTTCTATCGCAACAAAATTCGCTGTGATAAATATTTTTTGAATAAATGGTATAGTCAATAAAACTTGCGCTAAAGGAGATTCGGTAGCTGTAGATTCTTTATCGAATTCCACGCCACCTTGTGTTAAAGTCTCGTCACAAACGAACTTCATCACGTTATTATTTGGTGTAATTTCTTCGTATACTCTCATAGTTCTACAAAAATACGCTATAAAAATGTATCTTTATCATTAGAATTATAGATTTTGTTATGGCAATAATTAAAGAATTAAATGGGCATACGCCAAAGTTCGGTGAAAACTGCTTTTTAGCGGATAATGCTGTGGTTGTAGGAGAGGTAGAAATGGGAGATGATTGCTCAATTTGGTTTTCAGCAGTTGTGCGTGGAGATGTACATTATATCAAAATGGGGAATAAAGTAAATATTCAGGATAACGCAACGATACATGCGACGTATCAAAAATCGCCAACAACAATTGGAAATAACGTTTCGATAGGGCATAATGCTATTGTACATGGTTGTACAATACATGATAATGTTTTGGTTGGAATGGGCGCAATTGTAATGGATGATTGCATTGTTGAATCTAATTCTTTGATTGCTGCTGGTGCAATTTTAACCAAAGGAACGCATGTAAAAGAAGGAGAATTATGGGCTGGAATTCCAGCGAAAAAAATAAAAGATGTTCCAAAAGAATTGAAAGAAGGCGAAATAGAAAGAATCGCCAATAATTATTTGATGTATAGTAGTTGGTATAAATAAAAGAAAGCTCAGTCTGTAACTGAGCTTTTATTTTCTACTTCCAGAAATTCCAAACTTTACCATCAAAAAAGGCAATTGTTTTGGATAAGGAGAAATAATATCATTGACAACATGTCTATACGAGGTAAAACTATTCAATTGTTGTTATCATTTCCAGATTGTGGAACATATTGCGAATCAATTCTGGTTGTAGATTTTCCAAAATCTTCATTAAATATTACCTTTGTTGTTTAAGGTTTAACAAAACTTATACTAAGGAAAATAAAAACATTGAAAAAAGTATATTATTAATCATAATTAATCCAGACAAAAAAAATAAAATGCAGTTTTGTAACAAATTTTTATAAAGAATGTTGAAATGTTTCTAGTAATCAAATAATTACGTTTTTAGTTGCTTGTTAAATGTTTATTAAGTAAATAAAATATTATTAAACAATACGATATGGTAAAGCAGTTAACTTATGATGATTTTGGACATACGCTTCATCATAGTCAAATTCAATCGGTTGATGGTAATTATCTTGTTTTTGATAGACGAAATGATGATACAAAAATTGGAGAAACTTCTTCCATTTGTTTACTTCATACGAGAACTTACGAATCCGAAATTATTTATACAACAAATAATCAAACAGAGTTTGGTCCTGGAGTAGGTGCAGCCTCTTTTTCACAAATTGAGAATAAAGTTATTTTTATTCATGGTATTCGAAATGCGAATCAAGCAAATCCGTATTCGGCAACAAGAAGGACAGGTGTCGCAATTGATTTAGAATTTCCAAATCAGCCTATTTTTATGGATGCTCGAAATATAAATTTTACCTTTACAAATGGTGCTTTGCGTGGAGGAACACATTCGCATTCGTGGCAAAAAGAGAAGAATTGGATTAGTTTTACTTACAACGATTATGTCTTGGAACAAGAATCCAAACACAATTCTAGTATAAAAGATCAGCGAGTGGTTGGAATGATGTTTCCCAAAAAAGTTGAGGTTGATTTTGATAAAACATTAGAGAATAATTTTGGTGAAATGTTTTCGATTATCGTTTCTAGAGTAGTGATAAATCCTAAAAATGGAAGTGATGAAATCGAAAAAGCTTTTGATGAATGTTGGATTAACTCAACAAACAATATCGCATTTCAGGGACATGTGCGTGATGAAAAAGGGAATTTGAAAACGGAAATTTTTATTGCTGAAATTCCAAATGAAATAAGGTTTGATGAAAACGATAATTTAAAAGGAACTTTAACTACTTTGCCAGATGTGCCAAGTTGTATTTCGCAGAAACGAATCACTTTTACTCAACATGGAATTAGTAATTTTAGACATTGGTTACGTTCTTCTCCTGATGGGAAAATCATCTATTTTTTGATGGAAGATGAATTTGATAAGACGCAATTATTTGGTGTAAATTTAGTTTCGAATGAAATTATTCAATATTCTTTTTTAGAAAATTCGATTACCTCTCCATTCAATCTTTCACCAAACGGAAAATATGCTATTTATTTTGTTAACGATAAAATATATCTAAATGATTTAACCGAAAAAAAATCTAAACAAATCTATCAAGTTCAAAAAATCAATAATGAATTAACGGGAATTCCGCATTTTTCTAACGATGGAAAAAAAATCTATTTTAATCAATTTGTTTCAAATAATTTCAATGAAAAGTTTATTCAAATCTTCGAATTAGAGTTATAAAACAAAATTGAAATATGTTAAAGTTCAAAGTTTTCTAAAAAATATTTGTCCCTTATAAAAAATATTTCTAATTTTAGTACAGATACTTAACCGAACCTAAGGTCTATGCTCTTATTCGAGTCTAACCAATGGGAATAAGAACTAAAAAAAACCTCCAATTTGGAGGTTTTTTTTATGTTTTTATTAGTCTTACTTCATACAAATCCTTGCGTCTGTCTTTCATCGTTTTTACAGTTCCATACTCATGCAACTCTTTTAGAAGATAAAGATCAACATCAGAAATCAGTACCATTTCTGTATTCGGAGTTGCTTCTGCTTTAACTCCATTGTTTGGAAAAGAGAAATCTGAAGGTGTGAAAACTGCCGATTGTGAATATTGAATATCCATATTATTCACACGCGGTAAATTTCCCACAGAGCCTGCAATAGCCACATAACACTCATTTTCTATTGCACGAGCTTGCGCACAACTACGTACTCGCGTATAACCATTTTGCGTATCAGTCATAAATGGAACAAATAAAATTTCCATTCCTTGATCGGCTAAAATACGGCTCAATTCAGGAAATTCGACATCATAACAAATTAGTAAACCTACTTTTCCGCAGTCGGTATCAAAAACTTTTATTTCATCGCCACCATTCAATGCGTAATATTTGAACTCATTTGGTGTAATGTGTATTTTACTATACGAATCTAATTTCCCCGAACGATGACATAAAAATGACGTATTATATAGTTTTCCTTCCTTTAGATGAGGCATAGATCCTGAAATAATATTGACATTATATGTAATTGCAAATTCTTGAATTTTCTTCACAATATCGTCCGTCATCGTTGCTAATTGATGCATCGCTTCAATCTCTTTCAAATGATTATATGGACTCATCAACGGCGAATTGAAAAATTCTGGAAACATAATAAAATCAGAGCCATAATCGCTTACCGCACTTACGAAAAACTCAATTTGATCATAAAAATCTTGTAAACCATTAAATAAACGCATTTGCCATTGCACCAAACCAAGACGAATAGTACGTTTTGTCGGTGAATTAGATTTCAATTCAGGTTCGTAATAGATATTATTCCATTCTAATAAAGTGGCGTATTCTAAGGATTCTTTATCATCTTTCAGATAATTTTTCAAGATTTTTTTAACATTAAAATCATTCGAAATCTGAAAAGCTAAAGTTGAATCATAAATTTCTTTACTTTTTACTTTTTCTATATATTGTCTAGGAGATAATTCTTGCGAATATTTATGATAATTTGGAATACGTCCACCAGCTACAATTGATTTTAGATTCATTTCTTCACAAAGCGCTTTACGTTCGTCATATAAACGTCTTCCCAAGCGCAATTGACGATAATTTGGATGAACAAAAACTTCAATTCCATACATTACATCACCTTCTGGATCATGTTTTAAAAATTTACCATTAGATGTTATCGTATCATAATTCGATTCGATATTCGTTTTTTTCGAATTAACCACAATACTTAATGCCGAAGCAACAACTTTTCCATCCACTTCAACACAAAGTTGACCTTGCGGAAAAATAGCTAATAATTCTTTAATTTCGTCGACAGTCCAAGTTCCAAGCTGATTGTGATAGGCTTCTTTTGTAGATTCAGTCAAATCACTATAATCTTCAAGAGTCAAATTTCTGACCTGAATATTCATTTTATTTAGATTTAGATTATGTTTGAATTTAGCAAATATTAATCCAATAAACAATTTTAAAAAATAAATTTAGACCTATCTTCGTATAGACTAATAAGCATGAAATGAAAGATGTAAAAATAGAGTTTAGAAAGCCTATTTATCCTGTGAGTGACGAATTAAATCATTATTTAGAGAAATATCATCGCAAAACAAAAGCGAGTGTAGAATATGATGATTTGATGCGTTTTTCGGGTTGTGTAGCATTGGAAGATAAGGAAGGAAATGATACGCATTGGTTGGGTGTTTATTATACCGACTCGGAACATCAGGAAATTCAAGATAGTCTAAACAGAATTTATACTTACTTACATTCAGACGGAGATGAGGAGTCTTTGCCTTATCTTGTTGTTGATTCTATCGATTATTGTACGTTCGGAAATTCGAAACCTTTTCGTATTCGGGTTCGTAATATTTTGAATGATAATTACACCAATTTTTACATCAAAAAAGCAGATGCTTCGCGTATTTATGGTTTAGAATTAGAAGATATTTTATCTCCTCACCGAATCAATTTTTTGGTTTACAAAAATACATTGATTGAGGAGCATATTTTGGGAATTCCAGGAGATGTTTTTATCAAAAATTATTTGGATAAATGTAATGATTTAGAAAAAAATCAGATTGCAAAAGAGTTTGTAAAGTTCAATGAACGCTGTTTTATAGGTCTTTTGGGTGATATGCGTTCGTATAATTATGTGGTGATTCCAATTCACGATTTTGATCAAGTTATCTATAGAATTCGACCAATAGATTTCGATCAACAATGTTATGAAGGAAATTTAAAAATTTATCGACCACAATATTTTAAAGAGAATCGAGTAATGGTTGATTTAGTCAATGATCGCTTGAAACCAAATTCTGTCGATCAATATCGAAAAGAAGTAAAATCCTTGATTTCGAAAAGAATTTCGAATAGTTCGAAACGTTTTCGTGATTTAATGAAAATCATAAAAAAAGACACGATTTCTAAACCAGAAAATGTTGCACAATTACGAAAAGGTTTCGCAAAGTTTTATAAAGACCAATCCTATGAAGATTGTAAGACTATGGGCGAAATTTTGCATAAAGCTATCATTAACAGTTTGGAATAAAAACAATAAAAGCTTCTCAAAATTGAGAAGCTTTCTTTTTTATAGAAATTAGTTTTTTAATAACTGCTTTCTGAAACGTAAAGCAACCAATCCTGCCCCTATTACCAATAATGGTAAATAATCATCGATTGGTGCTGGATCAGCATCTTCAACATCTGTTCCACCACCACCGGTTCCTGGTCTAGCAGAACTTTCATTTTGATTAGTTGATTCAAAGAACGAAATCTTATTTTCTTGAGCAGATAGACCTATTGAACAATGCAAAACTCCTGCAACTAAGATAATTTGTTTTATATTTTTCATATTGTACTATTTTATTAGATGTTAAATTATTTGTTTACAACTTTTTGAGTCTTAACTTTTCCGTCTTCAGTCAGAACTTTTATAACTAAAATTCCTTTTGCAGAAGATTCAACTTGGTAAACACTTGCACGAATGTTATTTTTCACAAATATTTTTCTTCCTTGAATATCATACAACTCTACCGAAGAAATTTTATTTTGTTTTGCATCCACTACAATTGTATTGTTTTTAGTATAAACAATAACATTTTCTTTTGACAATTCATCTGTACCTAATGTTTTATTTGTATACACAAGTTCAAAACGAGTATCAAATATTCCTGCTTTAGAAGTGAATGAATAAGCTGATTCTGATAAGTTATGTACTTGATTTAACTCTTTATCTCTTAAATAAACAATCTGTCCTTTTTCAAACAACCCATCAGCTTTCTCTATATTGATTGTGTAATTTCCTTGCTCTAAAGTTTCAAAACCTAATTTTACGACATCATCAGTTTTAAAAGGTAAGCTGCGTCCTTGGATTGCATATGCTTCATTATTAATCAATGAGTAGATTGCTGAAGATCCTCTTTGCATCACTTTTGCATCAATTTGATTATCCGCATCGTTTGTAGCTCCATCCATATAAGCTAATAAAATTTGGCTAATTGTTTTACTTTCTTTTGATAAACTTAACCAAATTCTGTTTTTCTCTGCAATTGAATTTTTATAGAAAAATGCATCTTGCGAAGTTCTCATTGTATTGTTAAAATTAACTGTAGGTGTAGCTTGAGAAAGTCCTACGATAAATCCTTGTCCAACAGAAATGTTTGACAAATCAGGAATAACACCACCTACAACGTTGAATGCGGCATAATTATTTGCATATTCTGAAGAACCAACAGGGAATTGATGTGTCCAGAAATATAATGAATTAACATTCTCATTTGCTAATAAGAATTTTTCCACATTAATGTTAGAAGCATAAGGGTTACCAACTAAATTGTATCCATTTGCTGTAAATTGAACAGGAACTGTTATATCTCCATTGAACGGAACACCTAAAAATGCACCATTATGAATTGTATTTTGCCCTGTTGGTAAAGTGTTTTTAACACGGATAGAAACCCCTTTACCTGGTTCAAATAATTTTGAGTCTGTATCTGAAGTTAAAATCTGAGTAAATTCATCTGTTGTTTCATTATATGTCCAAAAACGATTGTATAATGTTTCCGGAGAGAATGAACGTATAGTTTGTTGCGATGCTTCCTGCTGAACCGGAGAAGACCAGAACGTCATATCATTACGAACCATCGATTTACTATCGCGGTTAACTGTAATTGCTCCTGAGTTAGCAACGTTTTGATTTTGGATTAAATTACCACCATTTTCTACAACTAATCCTGTAAGACCAGCTTGATTGTCGATCTTCCCATCAACGATTAAACGAGCACCTGACTTTACGACAACTGAACCTCCAGCATCTGAAACTGTAAACGTTTTAGCTTCTAATTGCGTATCAACTGTTACTTTACCTTTGATGATTACATCTTTTGTAAGATCCGGCGTTCCATTAGACCATGCAGTTCCGTCCCAAGTTGTAGAGTTTTCAGCTGTTGAACATTGAATTTTAACATTGTCAATAAATGCTCTTTTTGCCGATGTTTCTAATTTTAAAGTAGAACCAGCAGCTACGTTTTCAAAACTTACAGTTTGTGTTTCGAAATTATCTGCCATTTTCGCTGTATAAACAACATTTTTAGTTTCTGAACCTAATGTAACATTGACACTTCCTTCAATTGCTGTCCAACCTTTTACATCAAAAGAAACTATTACATTACCAGCTATTTGATCTAACACTTTTGATGTTATCCCCCCTTTGTTATTACTTGAACCTAACCTAATAGCATTTCCTGCTTGATAAACAGTAACTACAGTAGGAAAATTAGAATTCCCATTCCAAGCCTTATTAGATCCTGCAGTACTTGTATTATTACCATTTAAACCATCAAATGTTTCCTCAAAACAATAAGTAGCATTAGGATCTGTTACTGAAACATCAAAAGTTGTACTAAATTCGTTATAATTATTATTACTAACGGCAGTTGCATTAATAGTTGTAGAACCAATACCATCAAATGATAAGCTATTTCCGTTTATAGAAACAATAGAATTATCAGCAGAAGTATACACAATATTTAACCCTTGATCTGTTTGTGATGGTAAACCAGAAAAAGTGGTTCCTTGGTTTTGAACTAAAGCTTCAAAGTTATAATCTACTGTTTGGTTTGCTTTTGCAATTTCAAAAGTTATAGTAGCCGGATCAGAAGTTCCATATTGATTTGTGGCTGCTACCTGTGCTGTAAATGTTCCTGCTTGTTCAGGTGTACCTGAGAAAACGCCATTATCAAATGTAATTCCTAAAGGTAAAATACCTGTTTGAGTCCAAAAGGTAGGATTATTAGTTGCTGTCACAGCTCCATCAGGCAATAATACACCATAAGTTCCTGTAATTGTTCGTGGAGACACAACTGGTTTTTCCGTTGCTATTCCAGCGGCAGTCCAAGAAATATTATCTAAAGTAAGTTGTGGTCCTGCATTTCTAAATGTAATAACAGCTGCCTCTGACTTATTTATTTCTACTTCAAATGAATGAATAGTAGCATCCGTTTGTGCTTTTCCAAATGTTGGTGAAGTGTAAACAACTACATTATCTACTAATACTTCAATCTTTCTATTATTTGAACCTCCAGTAAAAGCTTTTCTGACATCAAAAGATAATTTTCCGATTCCATTAGAAATTGTAGTTTCTAATGTATTTCCTGAAGCTTGAAATAGGATTCCTTTATTTGTGATTGGATATGTACTTTCATTTCTTGCATTTGTATAATTCCATACAATTCCTCCTGTTTCTCCAGTAAATGATCCTGTTGCATAAGAACTACTTAATGCTGTTTGGGACTCAAAAGTTTCTGTTCCCTGTCCAAAAGCAAATCCTGATAACAATAATGTTAATAAGGATGATTTAAAAAAGTAAAGTTTTTTCATACGATAAATTGTTTTAAGTTTTTTTTAAAAAAAGTTAATTTTCTAAACTAATATTAATATAACATTAACAAAAATAATACATAAAATTTACTTAAGTATTTTTAAATGAATATCCTACAAAAAAAATCCGCTAACAAATAAATGTTAACGGATTAATTTTAAATAAAGGGAAAAAATACTATTAATAGTATGTATATCTTCTAACACCTGCAATGTGTTTTGCTAAACGCATTACTTGGTGACTGTATCCATATTCGTTATCATACCAAACATACATCACAACATTTTTACCATCGGCAGAAACAATTGTCGCATTACTATCGAAAATCGACGGAGCAGAAGTTCCAACAATATCCGAAGAAACCAATTCATTGTTCAACGAAAATTTAATTTGCTCAACTAATTCTCCGTTCAATGCAGCATCTTTCATCAAATTGTTTACCGCTTCTACAGAAGTATCTTTACTAACTTCTAAATTCAAGACAACCAAAGATCCATTTGGAACAGGAACACGAATTGCATTCGAAGTTAATTTACCTGCTAAACTTGGTAAAGCTTTTGCTACAGCACTACCAGCACCAGTTTCAGTAATTACCATATTCAAAGCAGCAGCACGTCCACGACGATATTTTTTGTGCATATTATCAACCAAATTTTGGTCGTTTGTATAAGCATGAATTGTTTCTAAATGCCCTTTTACAACACCTAAATTATCTTCAACAACTTTCAAAATAGGTGTAATTGCATTTGTTGTACAAGAAGCAGCTGAGAATATATTTACATTTTCTGGGCTATATTCTTCATGATTAACACCGTAAACAATATTCGGAACACCTTTTCCTGGCGCTGTTAATAAAACTTTATCAGCACCAACAGATTTTAAATGACGAGATAACGCTTCTTCATCTTTAAAAACACCTGTGTTATCAATAATTAAAGCATTATTAATTCCGTAAGTAGTATAATCAATTTCTTCTGGCTGAGCTGCAGAAATCATATAAACAGAAACTCCGTTGATGATTAAAGCATTATTTTCGTGATCAGCTACAACGTTTCCGTCAAAATCACCATGAACAGAATCATGACGTAACAAAGAAGCTCTTTTTTCTAACAAAACAGGATCGTTTTTATCACGTGTTACAACAGCGCGTAATCTTAATTGTTGACCTTTTCCCATTTGAGAAGCCAACTCACGAGCTAATAAACGTCCGATACGACCAAAACCGTATAAAACAACGTCTTTTGGTTCAACACTTTTTACATTTTTGCTTGCACCTAATTTCTCTTCAACGAAAGCTTCTGCCGAAGCGTAATTCCCAGAAATATATTCTTTAGCTAATTTTCCAACATCAAGTCTAGAAGCTGGTAATTTAGCTTCAGAAATAGCTTTAGCAATCGCTAATGTATCGTCGATAGCAATCTTTTTTTCTACAAATTCCTCAGCATACTGATGTAGATTTACGATGTCACTAACGTTTTTATCAACTAATTGATTACGGAAAATTACCAATTCAACAGATTGATCATACCATAAATCTGAAACAATTTTAATGAATTCTACAACCTTTTTGCTCATTTCATTGAAAGATGCAAGTTGTTGATCATAAGAAGAGTGGTTCATTTAATAAATGTTTATTTGTGTTTATTTACTTAATTCTTGGCAAAAGTAATCAATTATAACGATTTCGTACATTTTTTTTACAAAAACTAATTATTGTCATAAAAACACAACTATTCCTACGAAAATACTAAAATATAGAAAAAAAATAAATTTTTAATAGGAAATTTTAAATTTTATGAATACTAATAAGTAGCTATTAACCATTATTTTATTGTTTAATTTAAATTGAATTGAATTTTACGAAAACGTTTTCGTAAAATAATTGTTAAAAATTTTTATTTGCAAATTCGAAAAAGCGTTCTATATTTGCACTCGCAATACGGCAATAAACGCTGTGTTGGAGAGTTGGCAGAGTGGTCGAATGCGGCAGTCTTGAAAACTGTTGAGGGTCACACCTCCGGGGGTTCGAATCCCTCACTCTCCGCTGAAAGGGATTCTATTACTTAGAATCTCTTTTTTTGTATAAATAAAAAAGTTTTCTTCCTTTATTTTCAAATGGTTACTCGAAAATAAATCCATCATTGTAGGTATTTGATAAATCCCATTTTCATAGTGTAAACTGCTGTCGAACACTATGTTTACAAATTCTTTTTTCTGTAAAGTATTAGCTTTAGAATAAACAAATGACCCGGTCCTAAAATAACTATACATGTTTTTAAATAAATCCTGTTATAGTTACACACCAATTGATCTTAATCCTAAATTTACTATACAAAGGAGTTTTGATTATTAAAACTTCTATTATAGTTTTCCATCTTTTCTTTAATTTTTCTGACTGCAAATGCGCAGCATTTGGAGTTAAATAATCACAACTTGTATGTGGTCTTAATTCATTATAAGTTTTAATACTATTAGTAATTTTAATTTTTGTCTGATCAAAACCTAATGTGCTTTCATATAAATTAAATTCCATTTTAATTATTCCATTAACCCTTTCTGCCATTGTATTTTCATAGGGATCACCTTTTTTGGATATCCTAACGAAAGTT
>NZ_DKSQ01000035.1:0-12018 GCF_002472765.1 Empedobacter sp. UBA7252 | reverse complement strand
ACTTTTCAGCAATGACGGTTTATAAATTCATTGTTAAAAAAGGATTTGAATATTAATAAGAATAAAAACGTAGAACGTTAAGCGTAAAACTTATAACGTAAAAATAAACCCCTTTCCCAAAAACAAAGTTGGCGCGATGTACTGGAAAAGGAGTGGCTTTTAAAACTAATGTTGAATTTTAAAAAACTTATGTAAAATTATGAAAGAGTAAACAGATTCACACTCTATCCCCCGAAGACGCCTTAAGAAGAAAGTAAATGATCTTCATAAAGTGATTAGTGTTAAATTTTAGTTTTCATTTATTAATGTAATTTTTAAAACCTGTTGGAGGGGGATATTTTAGGAGGAATATAGGATAAACAGGCACGAATGCGCGCGCGCGTGATAATAGAGATGAAATTCTAAATGGAATTTGCGATAATAAGAAGTTCTCTATTTATTGCTTTTTGCTTGATCAAAAAGTAATCAAAAAATCAAGTCTGTGCTTACAAGTCGGTCAATAACGGCTATTCGCTAAATGCTTTAGAACATTCGCATGTGAAATGCGAACATATATCATTTTTAACGCTCTTTACGCCGAATTGACACTCGACTTTTCAGCAATGACGATTTATAAATTCATTGTTAAAAAAGGATTTGATTATTAATAAGAATAAAAAAACGTAAAACGTTAAGCGTAATACGTATAACGTAAAAAAAACAAAACCTCCTTTCCCAAAAACAAAGTTGGCGCGATGTACTGGAAAAGGAATGGCTTTTAAAACTAATGTTGAATTTTAAAAAACTTATGTAAAATTATGAAAATATTTTACTTTAAACTCAATAGGCATATAATAAGTATGCTATTGGGATTGGTTTGTGCTACACCCCTATTTGCACAAACAGGAAAAACCGTGACTGGAACGGTAAAAGATCATAACCATTTGCTCTCTGGCGTGGTAGTAACTGAAGAAGGTACACAGAATAGTGTGCGAACTGATGCGAATGGATACTATTCGCTGATCTTACAGCATGATGATGCTAAACTAATTTTTGAGCAATTGGACTTTCCTATTCGTGAAGAAGAGGTGCTGAATAGAAGCGTGATAAATGTAAGTTTCATAAAAGAAGACGGGATTCAGCTAAAAGATGTGGTGATAAATGCAGGGTACTATGCTGTAAAGGACAAAGAACGTACAGGGTCTATAGCACGTGTTACCGCAAAAGAAATAGAAAATCAGCCCGTGAATAATGTCCTTTCGGCTATGCAAGGTCGTATGGCCGGAGTAAGTATCGTACAAAATTCTGGGGTTGCTGGTGGTGGTTACGATATACAAATACGCGGACGTAATAGCTTGAGAAGTTTTGCACTAAATAATACATACGAAGCTAATTCTCCTCTATATGTTATAGATGGTGTTATCATCAACAATCAAAAAGAATATCGTTCTAATTTATCCTCTGCTATTCTACCCTATCAAGATAGTAATCCGTTAAACTTTTTGAACCCGTCTGATGTAGAAAGCATAGAAGTACTGAAAGATGCTGATGCAACGGCTATCTATGGGTCACGTGGTGCAAATGGTGTAGTATTAATCACTACTAAGAAAGGGAAAAATACTAAAACGACCATTCAGTTTTCAAACTCGTATACCATAGGCGAAATAGCTGACTTACCAAAAATGATGTCTACTACTGAATATATGGAAATGAGGAAACAGGCATTTGTAAATGATGGAATTTCTACTTATCCTACAAATGCTTATGATATAAATGGAACATGGGATCCTAATCAATCTACCAATTGGCAAAAATATTTTGTTGGAGGAAAGTCTTTTCGTACTTCAAACGAGTTAAGATTATCGGGCGGTAATGAGCTCACTCAATTCATGATAAGTGGTGGACACAATGAAGAAACGACTATTTTTCCTGGTGATTACAGGTACAAAAAGACTAAAATGAGTCTTAATCTTTCTCATCAAAGTGCTAATCGACGACTGAAACTGAATTTTACTGGATTCTATACACTTCAAAATAATTTTTTACCTCCTACCGATTTTATGCGAATCTATCAGTCTCTTGCTCCAAATGCACCTGACCTATATGATAAAAATGGACAAATAAATTGGGAAAATAATACGTTTGCTAATCCTATAGCTGCAGCAGAACAAACTTATAAATCAAATCAAAATCAACTATTAAGTCAATTTAGTTTTGATTATCAAATTATAAAAGGGTTAAATGTACATGTAAATAGTGGTTACACTACAGATATAGTTAACGAGCGAATGATATACCCTAAAACAATGTACAACCCAACATTAGACATAGGCAGTGAGCGTTCTGCCCTATCCACCTCTACTGTACAACAAACAAATTGGTTAATAGAACCGCAAATAAACTACCAAAAAAAATGGAATGAACATCGAATAGAAGCATTAATAGGTACAACCTTTCAACATACATCTTCAAATTATTTGATGTTATACGGATCTAATTTTTCTACCGACGAGTTAATAGAAAACATGGGGGCAGCAGCTAACGTAAAAATAAATAGAGATGCTTCTTCTATTTATCGGTATACTGCTATTTATAGTCGATTGAATTATCAATACACTAATCGGTATTATTTGAATTTAACTGGACGACGTGATGGATCGAGCAGATTTGGACCTTCTAATCGATTTGCAAATTTTGGTGCAGTTGGTGCAGCTTGGCTTTTTTCTAATGAGAGTTTTCTTATAGACCAATCTTGGTTGAGTTTTGGTAAATTGAGAGGAAGCTACGGAACTGCTGGTAGTGATAATATAGGGAATTATCAGTTTTATGACACTTATTCTAATACAGGTATTAATTATAATGGTTTGCAAGGTTTAACTCCAAGTAGATTGTATAATTCGAAATATGGTTGGGAAATTACCAGAAAATTCGAAGCAGCTCTTGAATTAGGTTTTTTACGAGATCGCTTGCAGTTTACTGCTGCTTATTATCGTAATCGATCAGGAAATCAATTGGTAGGTATTCCACTGCCTGGAACAACAGGTTTTACATCTGTACAAGCTAATTTGAATGCTGTTATTCAAAATACTGGAATAGAAATAACGATAGCTGCAAAACCTATTCAAAAAACAAACTTTCAGTGGGAAACCTCTTTTAATTTTAGTGTTCCTCAAAATAAATTATTATCATTTCCTGATTTAGAAGCATCAACTTATGCTTCTACATTAGAAGTTGGAAAGTCTATTACCTTAAAAAAAATGTATCATTATTTAGGTGTAGATCCAACTACTGGCGTATATCAGTTTGAAGATGTAAACGGTGATGGAAAATTAGATATGAATGATCGTACAATTGTAAAAGAATTAGGAATAAAATGGTACGGTGGTTTTGTAAATACTTTTCGAATTAAAAACTTTCAATTTGATATACTAACACAGCTTTCTTCACAAACACGTGAGAATAGTATTGCAAGTACCAACACACTAGGTTTGATGGGGAATTATAGTACCGAATTTTTAGATTATTGGACACCTACGAATACCAATGCTCGTTATCAGAAACCTACAAGTGGAGCAAATAGCCAACTAAATACAGCTGCATCTAATTATAGATTAAGTGATGCAAGTGTTATGGATTCGTATTATATCCGTCTAAAAAATGTACAAATCAGCTATAATCTTCCCAAAACAACCTTTAAACATTTGAAAGGTACTTTGTTTTTTCAAGGTCAAAATTTGTGGACATGGACCAATTATAAAGGTCTTGATCCTGAGTTTAATTTATCAGGCTATACGCCTGCTCTACGTACATGGTCTATCGGGTTTAACTTAATATATTAATCATGAAAAAAATAATAATTTTATTACTTATAATTCCTTTTTCGAGTTGCGAAAAGTTTATTGAACTAGATTTACCTCAAGACCAAATTACACAAGAGACGGTTTTTAAAGATGGTAAATTAGTTCGTTCTGCTCTTGCTGGTCTTTATAATTCATTAAAAACAGATGGCTTTCTATCTGGTGGTTCTTCTGGAGGAGGTGTATATTTTGGTTGTTATACAGATGAATTGATTTCCTATCAAATGGCTAATAGTGTATTGGATCAGTTCTATAAATTAAATATTCGACCAGAATCTAGTGCTGTAACAGCTTTGTGGCAAAAAACATATAATCAAATTTATCAAACAAATCGTATAATAGAAGGAATTGAAAGATCGACTTTGATTGAGGTTAATTTAGCAAATCAGTTGAAGGGCGAGGCTCTTTTTATGAGAGGGTTGTTGCACTTATATTTGGTACAAACTTTTGGAGAAATACCTTATGTAACAACAAGTGATTATACCATTTCCCAACATGTATCAAAAGATAAAATAGTTGATATTTATAATAAAATTGAAACTGATGTATTAACAGCTAAAAGTTTATTAGCAACAAATACTGCCATAGGCACACGCTTTATCCCTTCTAAAGAAGCAGCTCAACTAATCTTATCTCGTTTATATTTGAATCAAAAAAGATGGGATGATGTTATAAAAATAACAGATGATCTTGCTCAAAACACATCTTTCCAATTGCAACAAGATATAAGCAAAGCTTATCTAAAAGATAATTCATCTACTATTTGGCAATTATCCCCTACATCTGCAACAGCTACTACGTACGAAGCTAATATACATTACTTGCGTTCTGCTCCTCCTTATAATATTTCTTTGCAGCCAGAACTTGTGAATTCTTTTACAACTGATGATTTGCGTCTAAAAAATTGGATTGGGTCAATTAATGACGCTAGCGGTAAAAAATATTACTATGCTTCTAAATACAAACAATATTCTACTGTAAATGGACAAAATGAATATTCAATTATTTTACGTAACGAGGAGGTTATTCTTAACAGAGCAGAAGCCTATATACAGAAAGAAGAGCTAACTAAAGGTTTGAGTGAATTGAATATAATTGCATCAAGAGCAGGATTAGCAGCTATTCAAATGGATTCAAAAGAAAACTTACTAAATAGAATTTTACAGGAACGTCAGCATGAATTGTTTACTGAGTTTGGCGCTCGTTTTTTTGACTTGAAAAGATACAGTCGATTAGATGAAACAATGATCAACGTTAAGCCACAATGGAAATCGGCATTTGTATTATTACCACTTCCTGAAAGTGAACTTTTATTAAATACTAATTTATATCCACAAAATTATGGTTATTAAATTCAATGTAAAAATACTTCTTTTTCTATTGGTTTTAATTATTCAGCTGTTTAGTCAATTATCTAATGCGCAAACTATAGATGAATTTAACACAGCTTATGAAAACTATTACACTACATTGCTAAAAACAAAAAGTCCAAACTTAGACTGGGTAATAGTAAGCCATTTGAATGCTATGGGAGATACTGAAAATGAATTAATTTCAGTAAAAAAAGGAATAAAACCAAGAATTTTACCACAAGCGAACTCCATCAGTTTTGCAAGTGATTCTACTATTATTTATAAATTACCTAATGAAACCGTTGTGTTTGAGAATTTATATTCATTGAAAAATAAAGAGTTTCATACAATTGAAAGTATTATTAATTTTCCATCAAGACAAACTACTATTTTAAAACCATTGGATAAAACAGAATTGATTGTTGTGGATAAAAATGGTAAAATAAAACATCATTTATTCAATATAGAGTCGAATCGAATTGACTATAAAACCGAACGGCTTTATTATATTCAAAATAACAGTTGGCATGTATTAAACCTTAAAGAAAACACGACGCAAACAGTTAATAATATTCCTAAAGTAGATTGGATTTATAATAATGACACGAATTGGTTTGGATTGAAAGAAGTTGGAAATTCATTACATTTTTTCCGAAAGGAACAAAATTCATTAAACGTAACAGAATCTATTATAGATCCTCCTGAACATTGTTTTTTTGATAAAAGTTTAATACAAACTATTGAAATTAGAGAGAATAGATACATTTTATTCAAATTAAAATTAGATAGTAACAAACAAAATTTAGCTGAGATTTCATATACTAATCGTCTAAATAGTAAATCATCTTCCTATCTTCAATTGGGGATATACGATATCGTTGAAAATAAATGGACATGGAAACCTCAACTTTCAACTCCTTTTCAACTTCAAAAATTTGTTTCTGAACAAGGTGAATTCATTGTATATGACATGGGCTTAAATAAAATTGATACATTGGTAAATAAAAAATTACCAATACAATTCGTAAGAAATTATGGAAATAAAACTCAGTCAATAGCCAATAAATATGTATCAGAAAACAATTTCTATTATGATATCAATACAGATCATATGCTGTTTTTTGAAGATGGAAAATGGAAGAGTGAGTCATTACAAACACATCAGATTAGAATAGCACCTTTTAACCCTGAAGTAATATTAGCAGATGGACTTTATAATAACTTATCTGATAGACCAAAAGCTAAAATTACGCCAACTTCAGAAAAGGGTATTTTTATTGTGAAATCTGAATATGATTTATACAGTTGGAATATCTTTAAAAACAAAGTACAGCTGTTAACAAATGGAGCTGCTGATCATATAAATTATGAGCTGAAAGCACAGCCTCTGTGGATTTTAGGGGAATCATTATGGGGGAGTAGTTTTCATCGTCCTATAGATTTGAAAAAGCCACTTTTGGTAAGAGGAATTTCAATGAAAGATTATACCACTAGTTTGGGAGTCATAACAGGAAATAAATTGAAAATTATTGCACAATCTGATTTTACAATCAAAGATTTTGAAGACAATAAAAGAGTGGTGTACACAACTACAGGATTTAATAATCCTTTAAAAATATATGAAATAAGAGAAAAGAAGCCTCATTTAATTTATGAAAGTCAAGGTAAAAAGGATGGTGAACGACCAATATTAAAAAAAGAGCTTTTACATTATACAATAAATGGTGAAGACTTGAATGCTTTTTTATATTATCCCAAAAACTATGATGCAAAAAAGAAATATCCAATGATTGTACGTGTCTATGAGAAAATAACTTTTCATAATAGGGAAGATAGTACTCCACATTTGATGGATTTAATTGGTTTTAATATGATACATTATATCTTGAATGACTATTTTGTCTTATTACCAGATTTGTCTTACAAAGAGAACGATTCTCAAGAAACTACAATTAAAAGTATTGAAAAAATAATAAATCAAGTTTCCCAAATACCTCAAATTGAGTCTAACCACATTGCTATAGTAGGACAATCTTTTGGTGGTTACGAAGCAGCCTTGTTTATGGGAAAAACAAATCTATTTGAAACAGCACTAATAGGTGTTCCTATCGTTGATATTCCTAGAAAATACTTAAGCGAATTTAAGATATACAACTATAACCAAGCAGATTATGCTAGAGAAGAACGTCAACAAACACGGATGAACAGTAGTTTATTTGACAATTGGCAAGGTTATTTGGAAGCTTCCCCTATTTACCATGTAAAAAAAGTACAAAAACCAATTTTGCTTTGGGGTGGTGCTGATGATCCAAATGTCTTATCGGATCAAGTTCGTTCTTTTTTCTACGGTCTTACTCGCCTTAATAAAAAAGCTATTTACTTAAATTATGTAAATGAAGGACATAATATAATTGAAAAAGCTAAACGTCAAGACTTAAATTACAAAGCATGGCAATGGATGGAACATTTTTTAAAAGGAAAACCTGCTGCTGATTGGATTAAACCATTGTTGGAAAATTAAGATACAAATAATTTTAAGTTCGAAAACTTTAATAATAAAGATAGCTCCCAAAGGGAGCTATTTTTCTATGGTTTGTATAAAATTGTACTACACGTATTAAATTCACCAGGATTATTTAAGTCAAAAACTTGTTGTCCTGTTGGTAAATCATTCAAGGTACATATTTCATTACCTTCTGTATTACACATTCTAACTTGTTCACAACTTTTTAATTCCGTATTGTAAATATAACCAGGAACACTGACTAATTTTGATTCGTTTTGCTTTGCTTGGTTTGTAGCAAAAGCTGCACCAGTCCCCATCATAATGATGACAGCTGGTAAAATGATTTGTTTGAAATTTGTTTTCATTTTGTATAATTTTAATGTGGTGCCTACGTTATCAGGTTTCGGCAATCCTGCCTCTATTCGTCAATAGAGGGTGTATGCATACGTTTATATTTTATGAGTAAATTATCTTGTAAAACATAGAAATATTTAGAAGTTATCCATATTTCTCTTATATTTTCTTTACCTTCTTCTGGAATAGTGAAACTATAGACATATTGATTTGTGAGATAGTGATATACATCAATTATACGCTTGTCTTTTCTACTATCATGTGGATCTAACTTAGCTTGACTGTTGGAGTCATTGTATAAATAACCATTATAGGCTACTTGCATAATGTTCATTTTTAATGGTGGTTTATCCATTTTTGTTGTACCATCTTTTAACTTTATGAGAGATAGTTTAGCTTTTGATATCGTATCAATTGTTTTTCCCCTTCCATAATCTTGTAAATCAAAATCGATTATTCGATATTCATTTCTATAGAAATAAGTATAAATTATTTTTTTTGTTATTGGATCAACAGCAAAAGAACCATCTGTATCAAAAACTCCATCAATTTGTTTTTCAAGTATCTTTGTATTAGAAGTTAATTTAATAGGATTAGTAAACAATAAACCTAAAATATTGTCTCTTGTCATTATACTTTGTCCTCTAAAAACAAAACGATGAGGTTCAACCATTTCTATCTTAGAAAAAAGTGATTTCTGATCATATGTTTTTATTGCTTTTTTATCTGGTAGTACACCTTCAAAAATAACAGGAACATGACCATCAGTAAGACTAAATGAAGGATAATCAACATGTAAAATAATCTCCTGAAAAGGAAGTGTCATATCATCAATTTTTAAAGTATCTATTAAAACATTTACGAAATTAGGATAAATAGTTCCCAATATGAGAGGAGCATTCTTTTCTCCTAAAAATAGGGTATCTCCTTTAGATCCTGCAAAATAAAATCCATTTGAAGGTAATAATATTTTGTCCTGAAAATTTACTGCATATGGAATGTACCGTCGAATAAAAGGGTTTTCTATTTTCATTTTATTTTCGGACATGAGAAATAATCCAACTACACTAATAATGGATGAAAAAGAAACACCTAACAATAATTTAATAATTGCTATTTTTTTATAATTTGATGAATATATAAATATTCCAATTATAGAAAATATTACAAAAACAAGATTAAATAGAATATGATTTTCCCATGATAATTTCTCTAAAATACCGCCACAGGAACATGGAATGAAATCGCTGTAATTTAATATCAGATAAATATAGACTGTAAATGCTATCATTAATCCGAACGAAGCATAAAGCCCAATTAATCGCCATCTTTTATAACATAGCAGTAATGCAATCACTATTTCCACAATAATAACTGCATAGGAAATAAATCCTGCATAAGCACTAAGTAATGGTGATTGAGCCAATTGAATTTGAAAATTCTCAAAATCCATCAGCTTGCTTACCGCCGCATAAATGAACAACACAATAAATAGGTAGCAGATGAGTGTTTGTATAAATGGATCGTATTTTCTCATCTTAATGTGTTTTAGGGTTTAAAGTGAACTACTCACCTCCTTCTTCAGTACGCTTGATATAAGGATCTTTGTCTTTTGGTGGATCAGCTTCTTCTTGAATAGAATCAGCAGTAACGATACTATCCAATTCTATATGTAAATCTGATACGCGTTTTTGTTCTACAACAGATAAACCATCTGATCTTAATTGTGGAGCTTCCTCCTCCTCTATACATTGATAAAATAGGAAACTAATGATGCTAATGAATAAATAAGTTTTTGTTTTCATAGTCGTGTTTTTTAGGATTATTTATATTCTTAGCTTAAAATTAGAAGGCATAATGATTAAAACAATAAAGAAGCACGTCAAAAACATAAACACTATGTTGATTTTATAAAAGTGTTACCTGTAATCGTTTATATTATTAATAAACAATAAATTACCAAATGTTAATTTTTTAATTTACTATGAAAAAAATATCCTAACACGCTGTATAAATGTGTGAAATTTATAAATTCATACATTTCATGGAGTAATCGATTAGTGATTTGTGGTAATTTACAAACGTAATTCAATTAAAATAAGTAACTTACATGAAAATCTACTACTGTTTTCATCTAAAAAAACAATGCTTATGAAAACATCTATACCCCTTCTAATTGGATTTTTATGGCTTATTTTCAACATCGAAAATGTCTATGCAATTGATCAACTAAGCACACAAACAAATGACTTTCTAGTTCAGAAAATTGATTCATTTCAAACCGATAAGAACAATCCCGAAGTTTGGAAGTACATTAATGCTTATATCTTAAAGGCTAAGATTAGCAATGATGGCGAAACTTTATTCTATGGCTATAAAGAAGCTATTTACTATACACAGGATTATTCAACCAAATTAAAATATGCTGATAGTGCGATAGTTGTTGCTCAACAGACAAGGAATAATGATTTGATTGTTCAAAGTTTTCTTTCGAAAGGATTGGTTCATTATCAGTTCAAGAAATTTCAACCAGCCTTAAAAAATTACTTATTGGCTGAAAAGAAACTGAACAAGAAATCATCCACCTACTTAACATATAAAGTCCTTTTTAATGTTGCTTTAATTAAATTTCAATTAAAACAGTTTAGTGAAGCGGAACTATTGTTTCAGAAATGCATTATTTACTTTGAAAATAATAGTTCAGATGTCAATCACCAAGCTTATTATTTAAATAGCCTTTATTATTCTGTTCAAATTTTACAGGCTCAACATAAATACACCGAAGCTAATCAACTTAATCATAAAGGTTTGGAATTGAGTCAAGATTCGCAAAACGACTATTTTATTCATTATTTTACTTATTTAAAAGGAATTCAGTTCTATTTAGAAAAAGAGTATCAACAGTCTATAACCACGCTAAAAAATGAATTAGATCATTTGAAAAGTCACCACGATTCTAATACACTGAGTTTGGCTTATTTTTATATTGGTAAATCTTACGAGGCAATAAATGAAGTACAAAAAGCAATTATATATTTTGAAAAAATAGATCAACTTTTTAATGAATATGATTTTTTAGATAGCGATATTCGTGCTGCTTACGATGCCTTAATCCATAATTCTGAAAATAATCGTAATTACCCAAACCAATTGTATTATATCAATCAGTTACTAAAACTAGATCATTTGACTCAACAAAATATTGTAAAGCTATCTCCTATTCTCCAAAAAGAATATGATGAAAAAGAATTATTGAAGTTGAAGAAAAATGTTGAATTCAAAATCACCATCTACCCTATTTTGATAGGTTTTGTGATCATTTTATGTTCCATCGGGGTATTGTATAGTTACAAACGTTTTTTCAAACAGCTTACGATAGATAAAAAGAAAGTAAAAGAACCTCCTGTTATTGAGATTCCGACTGAAGTTGTAAATCATATTTTGAATCAGTTGAATGATTTTGAAATGAATCACTTATTTGTACAGAAAACTTTAACCTTGGCTCAATTAGCAAAATCATTTAAAACCAATTCTGCATATTTATCAAAGATTATTAACTCAGAAAAAGGAACTAATTTTTCAAATTACATCAATCAACTTCGAATAAATTATGTTCTTCATCTCCTAAAGGATTCAGATCAGTTTCATCAACATTCAATTGGTGACTTAGCAGAATTAGTAGGTTTTTCATCTTCTCGCCAATTTTCGAATGTATTCTTTCAAGTGACTTCATTTCGCCCTTATGAATATATAAAACAATTGAAATTCAATTTGAACAAAAACAATTAAAAAGAAAAACGTAAACAACATTTTCATCTCTAAGTAGTAGCAGGATACTCCCAACATAAAGGCAAGATGAAGGCAACATAGTGGCAGTAGAATGTATGTAAACGATTTTTGAATTGAGATGTAAGAATTGTAGTATGTAAAAAGTAGTATGTATTTGAGATTAAGACTAAGGTTGAGAAAG
>NZ_DKSQ01000029.1:0-49380 GCF_002472765.1 Empedobacter sp. UBA7252 | reverse complement strand
ATTTTCAAATCTAAAGGAACTCGTTTCAGAACCGCATACTTAGTCTTAGTCTTAGTCTCATTCACATCGTAAAATACATATATCTGAAACCTCAAAAACTACTAATCGGCTCATAATTCACACTTTTTTGAACCAATTAATCAAAATAATCGGCTCATCGTTAAATGAAATAAAAAAATAAATTGGGATTACCTTATTGAAGAAAATCTTTCAAGCTTACTTAAAAAACATAAAAACTTTATTTACAATAAATTATAAATAAAATTAAAAATTATAGACATAAAAAAAGCACCTTTTTAAAGGTGCTTTTGTGGTCCCACTTGGGCTCGAACCAAGGACTTGCTGATTATGAGTCAGCTACTCTAACCAACTGAGTTATAGGACCCAGAGTAAAAGATCAATTTCTTTTCTCGTGGGTGCAAATATATAAAATCTAAAACATAAAAAACAAGTTAAAAATAAAAGAATTTTGATATTTTTTACAACAAATTCAATTACAATATAATAATAGTGTAAATTTTTATATAATATTTACAATCCTTAATTTGATTAAAATGAAATAAATTATGGTTTATTAACATTATACTTTATTAAACATAATTGACCTATCGAAAAATATGTTCTCTTTCCATTCTGATAACAGCAAATCTGAATTAATGATTCTTCATTTTTATTGAGTTTATTCTTTCAATTATAAACCAACAAAATCTGTATTTGACTCATAATTATACGTTTTAAAAGTCAAATCTATTTTATAAGATTGTTGATTTTTCTTAATTAGAATTGGGCTAAGAAAAATGGTGAAAAATAGTGAATTTAAAATGTATTATTGATATTAATAAACTTTTTGCTGACGATTTACATATATTTCTGATCTAAAATCTAAAGAAAATATCGATTTATTCACTTACAATTTTGAGTTTAATCAATTATAAAAATTGACCGCTTTGAATATTTATATTTAACGACAAAATGCACCTTACAGAAGGATTTTTAGAATTAATTTATTTAAAACGGTAATTATTAAAAATCAACCAATTTAACCTAAAAATAATTGACATAACATATTGATTATTTTTAGCAGAAGTTTTTTGATTAAAACTTTAAAAACTCAGATTCAATTTTATCAATTACTTTTTCAGGAATATCTTGTTCTTTAGATAGAATTCTGAATTGATTTGTAGAGTTTATAACTTCATCAATAATTCCGTTAGCGTCTTTAATTGTAAATAATTCAGCTATTTTCATTAAATCATCTCGATTAATCTCAGTCCTTTTTCCATTAATAGACATCGCTCTTGAAATTCTTAGGTAGTTTTTTAAAGCGTCTAATGGATAAGTTAAATCATAGGCGGGAGCTAAATTCCAACGATCTTTATCAGCATCATAAATGAATGAGAAATTCTTTAAATGGTCATCGATATTGAAAAAGACAAGATTAAAAACCAGTCGTTTAAACAATTGCTGAATGTTTTTGTGCGAAAGTTTTAAATCAAAAGCAAGTTTAAAAAGATTTTCATAAGTTGAGTTTTCAGGCTTTTTAAAATCCCATCCTGTCATTCCAGATGCAGTTAAAATATGCTGTTTTTTTCCATTTTGACGATCAAATCTTGATGTTGCAAAATGTTTATCATCAATCAACTTAGAAGGCATCATTTCAATTCCTATAGAAGTTGCAATTTGATAATAGATGTACTCTATTTTTTCTTTTGAATAGCCTTGATCTTCGTCTACAGAAAGTTTAATTAAATAATGATTGTATTTGTCTGATGTTTCTAAATCACCAGGAATTAGACGTCCTGTTTTTTTATGTTCTGAAACTAAAATTTTAGGGCGTGCGCCACCCGCTGAAGTTCCAATTTTAAAGATGTTCAGTAAAGCGATATCACTTAATCCTTTTTCTTCTGTTGAAGTTTTTAAATCGAGCACTTTCTTTACTACTTCCGTTATTTCTTCTACATCAATACTCTGATTTGATTTAATTTCTTTCGCAGGTGAAAATTCTAAAGCTCCCATTCCTCTTTTCCCAACATATGTTAGTTGTTCTAAAGGAGTAATAGCATTCATTTCTTTTTGAGTTGCTTCTAACCATTCTTTAAAGACAATATTACCGAAAAAATCAGGTAAAGAATCAGCAATCATAGGAGGTAAACCACGAAATGTTTCTCCCTCAAATTCAGAAAATACTTGTACGTTAGGCGTTCTGCGGATAACGTAAGGAAATATCTTTTTGTAGTTATTACTTTCCAAAAAATCAGGATTGTATTGGAATGATGATTTTCTTTGGTTTTCGTCGTAACCTATTTTACCGATTTCAATTTCTTGAAAATTTATCGAAATGATTTGATTCTTTGCCATAGTTAATACATGGATTGATTATTTTCTAAACTTTCAATTTTATCAGAAATAAATTGATTGATCGATTTCATTTCATCAAAATACTGTAACACTTTCAAAAGAGTTTCTAGTGTAGGATTATCTCCATTTTCAAGTTTAGCAATTGTTAAGCGAGAAAGAGCTAGTTCATCAGCTAATTCTTGTTGTGTTAAATTTTCTGCTTTGCGCATTTTTTTACACCACTCACCAATTGTGTTTTTTACATCTTTTATTGTCGTGAAATCTAACATATAATGTATATTATAATAATCAAATATACTAAAATATAAACTTAATATATATTTTAGTAAACATTATTTACTAAATGGTAAACTTAATTTTATAACTCTATCATCAACTCTTTTATAAAACCATTATCTTTTTCATCAATATATTCATGAGGATTACAGATAATTTCAGTATCACCAATCTTGTATCTGCAAGGTGTATGAATATGTCCATGAATCCAATACATTGGTTGATATTCTATAATAAAATCTTCTAAATTTGAAGCATAAGCAGACGTAACAGGATCAGAAATATACTCTTTTGGAACTGATTTTATACTCGGTGCATGATGTGTAATAACAATGTTTTTCAGACCAATTGAATCTTTTAGACTTTGCTCAAGCCATGCAATAGACTTATTATGAATTTGATAAACATCAATGGTTCTCATTTTTGAATAAGACGGATCACGTTTAATATATTTGTAATCATTCATTTGACTTTGACAAATCATCCCATATTTCATTGGATCTCCAAAAATTGAAAAATCAGTCCATAATGTACATCCATGAAAACGAATCCCTTCGATATCAATAAAATCATTTTCTAAAACTGTAATATTAGTACCTAATGTAGTGTGTAATCTTCCCTAAAAAACGGAACGTTTAAAAATAAATGTATTATCAATATCATTAGTTTTCCAAGGCTTAAAATCAATTCTATTAGCAGTAGATAAATTATCAACTCCTTTTTCAAATTGAAAACTTTTAATATTAGAATTAAAATTTCTATAAAAAAAGAATGTAAAATAATATATAGATGGTATAATTAAAATAAAAGAGAATATTACTAAAGTTAAAATTACTAATGGAGAAAGATTTGGTTGAGTAAGTATTAAAGATGATATTATTAAAGGAAAATATAACAACATTAAGAAACGTTGAATATTATTTTTGGACAATATTCTTATTCTATATAAATCTTCTGCTACAGTAAAATATTTATCAATTATTCCTAAGATCATTTTAGATTAGTTTTGAATTATTTTTATAAATATACTAAAAATGCAATCAAATGAAAATTATAACTATCTTTGAATCAGATAATTTGTTGTACAAATGTTGTACTTATAGATTAAAATGAAGTCAAAAAAAAGACGCTTACACAACTGTAAACGTCTGATTTTCAATAAAGTGGTCCCACTTGGGCTCGAACCAAGGACTTGCTGATTATGAGTCAGCTACTCTAACCAACTGAGTTATAGGACCAGAGAATTAAGCAATAAAAAGGAAGCTATCACCTAATTCGTTTGCAATATTAAAGCTATTTTTTTGAACTTCAAAATTATTTTACATCTTCGCAAAGCTCTACCAATACGCCATTTGTTGTTTTAGGGTGTAAAAAAACAATACGTTTATTATCTGCTCCCAATTTTGGCGTTTCGTTAATAAAAGTAAACCCTTGATTTTTAAGACGCTCTATTTCGAGTTCGATATCATCTACTCCAAAAGCAATATGGTGAATTCCTTCGCGATTTTTTTCTAAATATTTTTCAATAGCACTATCATTTTTTTCAGAACCGACCAATTCGATCTTCGATTCGCCTACTTCAAAAAAAGAGGTTCTCACACCTTCCGACTCCACTGCTTCTTCTTTGTACGGTGCTTTTCCTAATAATTTTTCGAACAATTCATTCGATAATCCCAAATCTTTTACGGCAATCCCTAAATGTTCTATTTTCATGTGTGTTGTTTTGCGTAAAGATAAACTTTTCTAAAATTTTTTATTTAAAATTTAAAGAGTTTGTTGTAATATTGAACTATGAGTTTTTATGAAGATGGGAGTCAATATCTCCGCAAAGGTCAGTATAGAAAAGCGATTGATTATTTTACATTATCGATTAAGCGTCAAATAGAAGTGGCAAATTCATATTTCGGTCGTGGATTGAGCCAATATTATATGAAACAAAATACAGATGCAATCAAGGATTTTGATAAAGCAATTGAATTAGATGATAAAAATCCAAACTTCTATTTCTACAGAGGAATGGCAAATTTCAATCAATATAATCCAACAAAAGCAGCTGAGAATTTTGATAAAGTGATCGAGATTGATCCGGCAAGTTTTGTAGCTTATCATCAAAAAGGTTATGTATTGATGAATTTGAACAAATACGATGAGGCGATCGAATGTTTCAATAAAGCTTTAGAAATTAATCCAGATTACGAATCATGTTACCACAATCGTGCATTTTGTTACGATCAATTACAACAATTGGATAAAGCAATCGAAGATTATTCGAAAGTAATCGAAATGAAACCACATTTCTTGTCGTATTACAACAGAGGAAATACTTATTTTGTTTTGAACGATTTAGAAAATGCATTGAACGATTTTAATCAATCAATCGAGTTAAATCCAAATCATTTCTTATCATACTACAACAAAGGCGCAATCTTAGAAAAATTTGAGAAACAAGCCGAAGCTGTAGAGGAATACAAAAAAGCATTGCAGTTGAATCCTGAATTTTATTTAGCTGCCGAAAGATTAGCACAATTAGAAAATCAACAATAAAACATAGAAATCGTTTCGAATTGGAACGATTTTTTTTTTATGTCTTTTTATTTCTTATCGTAAATCAATGTTAGACCATGCGTTGTGTTGTTACTTTGCCTTAAAATTAATCTAATATGCAAGTACAAATCGCCGTTTATGGTAAAAACAAAGAAATTGTAGACACGTTAAAACGCGTGATCAACAAAAATGAAAACTGGAAAGCATTTTGTACCTGCTCACAAGAAGAATTGAAAGGATACGTATCAACAAACAACGTCCAAATAATATTATACAGTAGTGGAATTGGTGCTTCGGAGGTAGAGAAAATGGAGGAATGGATAAGCACTTATTTCCCTACGATAAAGCAAATCCATCATTATGGTGGCGGAAGTGGTTTGTTGAAGTGCGAAATTGATGGCGCTTTGGCTGGAATAAAACCTATTAGCAAAGCAAAAATCAATGTTATCCTTTAACATTTTAAGAGAAAAAAGCTTTTCAGTTGTAGATGAAAAGCTCTTTTTTTTACATATCTTTTATAATCCAATAATCTCGGGAAATCCCAACATCATTGCGATTAACTTCTATTTCGTCGCAAAAATCTAAAAATAATTCGTCCAAAGTTTTATCAATTTTTGGTGTAGAACCGAACAATTTCGTTAGAATGGGATTGGTTTCATGCTCTAATAACTTCCCTGTAAACTGCTGAATGTTATTTTCTTTAATTCCAATAAATGTACTTGGCGCAAAAACCATCACCTCATCCGCATCAATCACCAAAAATGTTTTTGATTTTTTGATTAACTGAATCGATTTCTTTTTTTCTTCATCCGTTCCAACTTCTAGACTTTCTAAAAACAACTCGACGTTATCAAAAACTTCTTCCTTATCTTGAACAAATTCCATCTTATAAATTTTAGCAAAATTAAAGTTTTTTTTCTGATTGTCCACTTTTATTCATGTTTCCTATTTTCATTTCAATAGAAAAGTCTTCATCTATTTATGCAAAACTGAAATAAACTCAACTTGACATTATTGTCATTCTAAACCTGTCGAAGAATCTCAGATTATTCTAAACTACTTCAGTCATCTTCAACTCGATTCAAGATCACAACAAAAATATTTCCTTGAGAAAAATGTAGTTGAGTAAAAAAACTAATCTTCTTTCAATAGAATTTCGACTTCTAAATATTCGTGGTAATTTTTGACAAAATCATGGTCAAAATCAATGTCTTCTAAGCGCATTTGAATCCCTTTTTTATCAACATCAATATAATCTAAAATCGTTTGAACATTATAAATTTCAAGATTATGAAACGTCGGATACAACGTAATTTGCTTCAAGGTAAGTGCCATAATAAAGCAATTGATTCCATTAAAATTAACCCCGATATCAGCGAAATTCTTATAAAAAGCAATCAAATTTGTTTTGAGCTGAAGATTATAATTAAAACTTCTCAATTTGAAGTTTTTCAAGACCAATCGATTTGTCGTTTTCAAGACAATTTCTTCAGTAATCTGAAGGTTTTTACTCAATAATTCTAAAAGTTGTTTATCCTCAACCAATTGATACAAAATATTCAAATATCGTTTAGCTTCTTCAAAATCAAACAATTCTAAACTCACTAAAATCGATAAGAAAAGAAAACGTTGATTGGTAGGATACACAATTTCAATTTCTTTCAAATACTTTTGCGCTTCATCAAATTTCAATTTATGAATATAATATTCGGCAATGTAGAAATTCGCAGCATACAAGTAATAATCTTCCTTTTTTGCTTCTAAAAGATACAAAATCGATTCTTCGTTGAAGTTTAAATTGCGCTGAACAACTCCTTTCAGAAAAAGTGCTTTTTTATCTTTTGGATATTCGTGTAGCAACTGATTTAATAAATCTTGTGCCTTAATTAATTGCTGAATTGGATTGTGAATAAACGAAAAACTTTTCCAAATAGGATATTGATTCTCATCCATTTCATCATCAAAAATCAAGAAAAAAATATCATTAAAAAGTTTATTGTAATCCACAGTATAAGTTTTTTAGTAGTGCTAAAATTAAGCTATTTTTAGGTAAAATACACGAACAAAATAAAAAATAGGTCGGTTCTAAAACTGTTGTCTTTTTACTTTTCCACTTTCAGTTCGAGAAAATGTAGGAATGAAAATAATTTCTTTTGGAACTTGATATTTGGTTAAATCTGCCAAAGAAAAATCCAAGCTCCTCTGCTCTCCTTCCACAACTAAAATTAATTTCTGACCTAATAATTCATCCGTTTTTGAAGTGATATAAAAATCAGAATCAATGAACGGTTTCAGCTTATTTTCTATTTGTTCTGGAAATAATTTTATTCCACCCGAATTAATCACATTATCCGCTCTACCAATCCAGTTAAATTTTCGTGTATCAATCAATTCAACCACATCATTCGTTACAACTTGCAATCCATCATAAGGCGTATCAATCACCAAACAACCTCGCTCATCTTGTGAAATCGTTACCTCATCAAACGCTTCAAAAACTTGTTCTGCATTAGGATATTTTTGATTCGCAACTTGTTTAAACGCAATATGTGTAATCGTCTCCGTCATTGCATATGTTTCGTAGACTTCGTTCTCAAAAGCAAACAATTCTTGTTTCACTTTCTCCGAAAGAGGCGCTCCTCCGATAATTAACTTTTGACATCTTGAAACAAAATCTAACGAATTTTCAACTTGCATAGGCGTTAACGCAACAAAATCAATAGAGGTAAAATTTTGTGAAATTCCACTATTAATTTCATTCAAAGAAATATGAGAAGTTGGTTGCATACAAATCAATTTCAATCCGATTTCTACTGCACGAACCAACATCAATTTTCCAGCAATATAAGTAACAGGCATCACCAATAAAGCCGAATTTCCTTTCTCTAAATGCAAATATTTTCCCGTCATATTCGCACTTTTTCGCATATTTTTTTTGGTTAAAATAATCTCTTTCGGAGTTCCAGTAGACCCCGAAGTATGCGCAATCATCACCTCAGAATCAGAAAACCATTCAACCAAAAAATCTTTTACGGATTGTTCAAATTCGTTGGTAACTTCAATAGCGTTGACATCAAAATTAGGTTGAGAAAAATCTAAATACAACATTCTATTTATGATAACTTACACCTGCATTAATTTCGATATCCAACACATTATTCGCTGGCGGAATGGGACAATTGTAATGTTTGCTATATGCACAATATGGATTATACACTTGATTAAAATCCAACGTAATTTCATTGGCTGTTGTACCTAAATCCTTTGTACTCAAATCCAAATAACGTCCACCTCCATAAGACGTCACGCCGTTTGTTTCGTCCATAAAAGGTAAAAACAAACTGTCTGCATATTTCTCCATAATTGGTGAAGATTGATAAACCGTCAGCGTTTGTTCAACATTATCCAACATGAACGTTACCGTTCCGTATTCTTTGTAATTTTTGATTTTTTTCGCAGAAGTAGGAAACGGAATCACCTTTCCATCTTTGATTGGCGTAAATTTCGCTTTCACTATATATTTTTCGCTGATCGGAAAAAATGTAATGCCTTTGAAATTCGTTTTTTCTTCGTCTACCAATGGCGTCGTTTTAAGATCAGTATAAAAAGTCGCCAATTCGGTTTGATATTTTTGAATTGCAACTAAATCAATTGTTTTTTTTGTCGTTTGACAACTCATTAAAACGATTGTTGCAAAAAATGCGATAATTACTTTATTCATGCTAATTTGTTTCGAAATAAATATTCTCCTCTTAATTCTAATCGACTTGGGAAATTGTTTGTAAACAAACCTCCTGTGCCCAATCCTTGTGGCATTTCTGGATATAAAATCGCTGTCCATTGTGCAATAGCATTTAAGCCTATATTACTTTCCAATGCTGATGTTATCCAAAACGGAATTTCGTATGTATCTGCTGCATTAATCCATTCCAACGAACCTCTAATTCCCCCAACCAAACTTGGTTTTAGAATAATATATTGCGGTTTGATTTTTTCTAACAATTCGAATTTATCCTCTTGATGAACAATTCCAATTAATTCTTCGTCCAACGCAATTGGTGTCGGTGTTGTAGCACACAATTCCGTCATCAAATCGATTTGTCCAGCTTTGATAGGTTGTTCAATCGAATGTATTTTTAAATCAGCCAATTGTTGCAAGACCACTTTTGCTTCTTCAAACGTAAAACCTCCATTCGCATCTACTCTTAATTCTAATTGATCCGCAGAAAAATCTTGTCTTAATTGTTGAATAATCTTATGCTCATTTTCCCAATCAACACCGATTTTCAACTTGATACAGTTGAAACCAATCGCTAATTTTTCTTTGATTTGTTCGCGCATAAAATCAATCGAACCCATCCAAATTAAACCATTAGTTTGAATACCTTTATCACCTGTCGAAAAAGCTGATTCATACAAATCAGGATTCAATTTATCTGTATAATTTTCGTTGTAACGATTCGCAAACATACTCTGAAAAGCCTGCTCTACTCCAAACTGAATCGAAGGCCATTCGCGCAATTCACGCCACAATTCATCAACTCCTAAGTCAATATTGTCACAAACCCATTGCAATTTTTCTTCATAATCAGGGCGGTCATCAAAACTCAACCCTTTAAACAATCCACATTCACCAACATATTCTTTTCCATCTTCTTCTAATGTAAAAAGATACGTCAATTTCTCTGTCAAAACGCCGCGCGAAGTACCGCTTGGATTTTTGAATTTCAAAAAATAAGGTTCAAAACTTGCTTTCATACTTCAAATTTAAACAATGCTTTTTAGAAAAATATTGATTTAAATTAATTTTTCATTAAATCGAAACTCAATCGTTCACAATTTATCAATTAAACTATTTTTTTTTAATCTCATTTTTATTTTATTACTTTATTTCTCAAAGTGATTTCAATAAATAGTTAGTTATGAATACAAAAATGCACCTTAAATAATCTTTAATTTTTGGAATAATTGGTCTAATAATAACAATTCCACTAATTGCTATGCAATTTACAAATGAAGTCAACTGGAGTTTATTTGATTTTATTATTGCATTTATTTTACTTTCGGTTATTGGATTAACGATAAACTACATTCTACAACTGACTAACCGTTTACAAAATAAAATCTTTTTCTGCATAATGGTTTTACTCATTGGTTTATTAATATGGACTGAATTAGCTGTCGGAGTTTTCGGTAGTCCAATAGCAGGAAATTAGAATGATTTTTTTATTGAATACTTTTCCATATATGTCAACCTAAAAAAGATCTGAAATACGTCTAAATTTTAAAATAGAATACTAAAAAGAATTTTAGTGAAAAATTGTCATAACTTTAATTCACAAAAACAGTTAATTATGAAAAGAAGTGAACACATTGTCGTTTTATCAAAGGATCATCATTTTGGATTGCTTTGTAGTTGGAAAATTGAACAAGGTTTCTTTAAAAATATTGCATTAGAACGAATTGCATCTTATGTTGAATATTTTTGGAACAATCATCTTTCTGAGCACTTTAAACATGAAGAAACGATTATTTTTCCCTATTCAAACGAAACATACAACCAACAAATTAAAACCGAACATCAAGAATTAAAGGTTTTAGCACAAAAGATTGCTCAACATCCAGAGAAATCAATAGTAGAAAAATTTGCTCATTTATTAAAAAATCATATTCGATTCGAGGAACGTGAATGGTTTCCTTACTTACAAGAAAATCTTGATGAAAGTGATTTGAAACAAATAGGTAAAAGATTAGAAAACTCGCACACAAAACCATTTGATAATTTTGAAGACGAATTTTGGAAATAATTAGAATTAATAAAACACCTTTTACTCTTTTATTAAAGAAATGATGTATATTTGTAGTGTAAAAGAATTGTAAATGTTATCAAAAACTTGTGAATACGCCGTTAGAGCAGTAATTTATATCGCACAGCAAACCAAAGACGGAAATCGAGTTGGAATAAAAGATGTAGCGAAAGGAATTGATTCTCCTGAATATTTTATTGCAAAAATTTTGCAAGAAATGGTTCGAAAAAATCTTTTACAGTCTACAAAAGGACCAAATGGTGGTTTTCATCTCGATGAAAAATATATGAAAAATTCGTTGGCTGTAATTGTTAGACATTTTGATGGAGATAAAATTTTTAGTGGTTGTGCACTTGGACTAAAACGATGTTCAGAAAAAAATCCTTGTCCTTTGCATCAGCAATTCAAAGAAATACGAAATACTTTAAAGCATTTATTAGAAACAACTACTATCAACCAATTGGTTGAGAAATTAGATTCGCAAGAAGTATTTCTAAAATTAAATTTAGAATAAAATTTACCTTAATAAAAGATAAAAAGGTCTTTTTTATTTCAATTGAAAATAAAAAACTTACTCAAATGAAAAATGATACAATTGATAAAATGTCTGGACATTGGCTCCTTGCTAAAATAGGAAAAAAAGTACTAAGACCTGGAGGAAAAAAGTTGACAAATGAAATGGTTGAATTGTTAGATATCAATACAAATGATGCGATTGTAGAATTTGCTCCTGGGCTTGGTTATACCACTTCTATTGTACTTGACAAACAGCCAACATCATACATTGGAATTGATTTAGACGAAAAAATTATCGAGAATTTAAATCAAAAATTTGATAATCAAAAAGCTGTTTTTCAATTAGGAAATGCTGCTGACACAAGACTTGATGACTGTTCTCAAACTAAAATTTTTGGAGAAGCTATGCTAACGATGCATGCCAATCATCGTAAAAGTGAAATCATAAAAGAAGCTCATCGTGTTCTAAAAAAAGATGGATACTATGCAATTCATGAATTAGCATTAAAACCGAATAATATTTCAGATGAAATCAAAAAGAACATTCAAAAAGAGCTTGCAATTACGATGAATGTTAATGCAAGACCATTAACAGTTGAAGAATGGAAAATTCTTGTAAAAGAAGAAGGTTTCGAAATTATTGAAATTAAAACAGCTGAAATGCGCCTGCTTGAACCTTCAAGATTAATTGATGATGAAGGATTTTCAGGGTTTTTAACTATCATAAAAAATATTGCAACTCAAACAGAAGTGAGAGAAAGAGTAATAAAAATGAAGAAAGTTTTCAAAAAATACGAAGAACATTTGTGTGCTTTTGTCATGATTGCAAAGAAAAAATAATAATGCTAAAAGGCTCAAAAAAAATTTAATTTAATAAAAGATAAAAAGTATTCTATTATGGACATAAAAACAGATTTAATCGGAGAAATGGTCTCAGAAGATTTTAGAACTGCGGCGATTTTCAAAAAACATGGCATTGATTTTTGTTGCCGTGGTGGAAGAACCATCGAAGAAGCCTGTGAAAATAAAACTACAGATGTAAACAAAGTGTATAATGATTTGGAAAATTTACCTTCTCAAACCGAAGCTTCAATTGATTTTAAATCGTGGCCATTGGATTTGCTAAGTGAATATGTTGAAAAAATACATCATGCTTATGTGGAAGAAAAAATACCTGTTTTACTCGCTTTCTTAGACAAATTATGCAAAGTTCATGGTGAAAGACATCCAGTACTTTATGAAATAAACGCTTTATTTAATCAAACAGCTCAAGATTTGAGTGCTCATTTAAAAAAAGAAGAATTAATTCTTTTTCCATTTATCAAAAAAATGACTCATGCAAAGAAAAGAGGAATAGAATTAGAAGTTCCTCATTTTGGTACAGTTGAAAATCCAGTTCACATGATGGAACATGAACATACCGCAGAAGGTGATCGTTTTGCAAGGATTGCAGAACTTACCAATCATTACACTCCACCAGCAGATGCGTGTAACACTTATCGCGTGACCTATGCAATGTTAGAAGAATTCGAGAATGATTTGCATACTCATATTCACATCGAAAACAACATTCTATTTCCAAAATCTATTCAATTAGAAAAAGAACTTAAATAAGTTTATTCACTCCCAATAATCCCCTTATTGGGAGTTTTTGATTCTTTAATTCATTATTATTTAAGATATTTTCACTTATAGTTTTGTAACTTTTTGATGATTGATGCGTCTTATTTGTAAACAACCCTATAAATGAAAAAATATTTTCTTCCAATTATTTGTATTGCATCTGTTCATACTTTTGCTCAACAAGAAATAAAAGGAACTTTTCAATATACCAATCAAGCTCCAATAGCGTTAGCAGATGTAATCATTTTTCAAGGCGAAAAAATTATAGATGAAATTTCTACTGACAAAAATGGGCACTTTACGGTTATTTTAGAAGAAGGAACTTATACGTATAGAATTGAAGTAGCTGGAATTTTACTTCATTCATCCTCTCTCACGATTATGAATCATACGGATTTAGGAATTATTTTAGTTCCTAAAACTGAAAATGTAACCTTAACGGAAGCTGTTGTTACAGGTCAAAAAAAATTAGTTGAAAAGAAAGTAGACCGATTAATTTTCAATGTCGATCAAGCAGAAGGTGCAAAAGGTGGAAATGCCTTAGATGCATTGAAACTTGCGCCACGTATCGAGGTGGAAGAAGCGACAGATGCTATTTCGATTATAGGAAAAGGTTCAGTAAGCGTCATGATTAATGACCGATTAATGCAAATGAGCAGTGAACAATTGTCAAATTATCTAAAAACCATTCGAACAGAAGATATTGAAAAAATTGAAGTCATTACAAATCCTCCAGCCAAATACGATGCGACAGGAAACAGTGGAATCATCAATATTGTATTGAAAAATGCAAAACAAGAAAGTTTGAATGGTTCTATTTCGACTTCATACAACCAGCAAAAATACGGTGGATTCAATTTGAACGGGAATATCAATTACCGCAAAGGAAAATGGACATTAACCTCTAATATTTATAGTGGTAAAGGAAATTGGTATGGTAAAAGTAAAAACACAACTTTATATCCAGATCAAAAATGGACTTCGGACGGAATTAATAAAAATGAGAACAATTATTATGGTGGTCGAATTGGTATTGATTATCAAATCAATGACAACTTAATTACAGGTTTCAATTTAGATATTTCAGATGGTAAAGGAGAAAGTAAAGGAAATTCAGTCATTGATATTTTCGATTTAGTGAACAACAAAACAAATCGTTATATGACGACGAATTGGGATGGTGGAAAATGGAATTGGAATTATCTGGGATTAAATTACCATATCATCAAAAAATTCAAAACGGAAGGTAAAAAGTTAACATTCGATTTTGACTATTCGAATAACGGAAACGATAGCAATAACAAAAATATCAGTAACGAATTTGATCCTAATTGGGCAGAAATCCCTGGTAAATACGAAAATAATTACAGCTTAAATGACGGCTCTTCAAACCGATTCAATGCAAGTATCGATATGGAGCATCCTGTTAATTCGTGGAAAATGAATTATGGAACGCGTTTACGTTGGGCAACAGATGAAGCGGAAAATCAACGATTTTTAAAACTTAATCCGAATGATAATTTCCATGAAGATACCGATTTTGCAAGCAAATACAATTACAAAGAGAATGTCTACGCATTGTATTATTCGGTAGAAAAACAATTGAGTGAAAAGCTGACAGGAAAAGTTGGGTTACGCTATGAGCATGCACAAGTGAAAAGCATTATGGAAGATCCGAAAAATAATTACGAAAAAACTTATGACGGCTTATATCCTACCGCTTATTTGATGTATCAATCATCGGAAAATCATTCGTTTACATTAAACTATAGTCGTCGTGTAGATCGTCCATTTATTTGGTATTTAAATCCAAGAAGAACGAAACAAAATGAGTATAATTATTCAGAAGGAAATCCAAATTTGACGCCTTCTAATTCGAATAATTTCGAGTTAGAGCATGCGTATAAAGATTTATTGGTAACAAGTTTGTATTACCGCAATGCGAATGATCTTTTTGAACAAGTAAGCATCATGGATCCTGATACCAAGATTACACTTTCTAAGCCTTATAATATTGGAAAAACATATAGTATTGGTTTAAGTGAAAACATCAACGTAAAACCTTATAAATGGTGGAAAGTAAATGCTTCGGCAGATGTTTTCTATCGTAAAACAACCAGTAAAATTCCTGAAATGAATTATACATTAGACGGAATGAATGGGGAATTTAGAATTACAAATAATTTAGATTTAAATAAAAAGAAAACACTTTTTGCTAATTACACTTATTCATATTATACAAAAAGTACAGATGGATTAGACAAATTTGGAGATTTTATGCGTCATAACATTGGTATGAGAGCAATGGTATTTAAAAAGAAATTACAACTTTCGGCAAATATCTCTAACCTTTTCGAAAATAAAAATGGAACTTACACAAGTACGTCTAACAACGTAACAAATATGGGAGTTAATCAAGCTTTCAGAATGTATCGTATTGGAATTAGTTACAATTTCGGAAAACAATTTAATATAGAACGCTCAAAATCTAACCAAGAACAAAGCGGCGGAGGCGGTGGAGGAAATGGTTAAAATTTATTCCTGAATGAATAGAACCTGAACAAATCTGTTCAGGTTTTATTTTTTTTATAATGATTATTGATCCAATTCTATCAATAGTTTTTTTAATTTGGATATACTTGTAATATATCTTGATATAAAGATATATTTAAAACCAATAAGAAAATTATTCAAACAGAAAATATACCAATTGCAAATGGACACTACTCACAATGTAAAATAATGGAATTCTATTTCTGGTCAATTACCAATAGATTGCGAAACCAAAAAAATTCTGTTAACAATTTTAGAGCAAACTAACTTAGTTTTTAAAAATATCGAAACGATATTACATGAAGCTAATAGCGATAAAAACCATGTATTTCTGGTGGAAATCTCAATTTAAACACTTTACCTTTTTAGAAATTGTTGTATAAATAATAAACCCCTAAAACATAAATTTCAGGGGTTTTGTATTGCAATACTATTCTGTTAAATCGAATAATTACGATGTCCAAAGATCGAACTCCCAATGCGAACCATTGTACTGCCTTCTTCTATCGCGATTTGATAATCTCCTGACATTCCCATTGATAAAATAGAAATGTTTTGATAAATAGATTTCAATGAATCAAAGTTAGATTTTAAAGAACGGAATTCTTCACGAATTTGACTTTCATCTTCCGTAAACGTTGCCATTCCCATCAATCCAACTACGCGAACATTTGGTAAATGCTGAATTTCTTCTTGCATTATCTGTTGAATTTCTTCTTCATCCAAGCCAAATTTTGTTTCTTCATCTGCTATAAATTGTTGCAACAACACATCAATTACGCGATTATTTTTTTGGGCTTGTTTGTGAATTTCTTTCAACAATTTTAAACTATCAACTCCATGTATCAAATGCACAAAAGGCGCCATATACTTCACTTTATTGGTTTGCACATGACCAATCATATGCCAACGTATATCCTTTGGAAGAACTTCGTATTTATCGCACATTTCTTGAATCTTGTTTTCACCAAAATCTCGCATTCCAGCCGCATAAGCTTCTTGCAAATCCTCCACAGGTTTTGTCTTAGAAACCGCTACCAATGTCACATGAGCAGGAATTGTAGCTTCGATTGTTTTTAAATTTTCTTGAATACTCATTTTTTATTCTTTCAAATCAAATACAGCAAAACCGCTTAATGGTTTTGGTTCGATATATGTACTTTTTGGTGGCATTTTAAGCCCTAAATCCGCAATCAATTGCAAATCCTTCACATCCACTGGATAAAAAGCAAAAGCTGCAATATAATCGTGATGATCAACTTTATTTTTAAGCGCTTCTACTCCTTCTCTATTGCGCGTACCACATTCGTAATGAATGCGTTTATCCTTTTTAGAATCTTGAATATTTAGAATTGGTTTCATCACATTTTCTTCGAAAATATAAGTATCCAATTCGCTTAAACCTTCGGTTGTCAATAAATTATTTTTGACATATAAACTATAATATTGACCATCTAAATACATCACAATATGATGTTTTTTGGTTGGCACAACTAATTCATCACCTTTCGGAATAATTTCAAAATCAGCTTCTAAAGCAGTTAAAAACGCTTCTGGAGTTAAGCCGTTTAAATCTTTAATTAATCGATTATAATCATTGATAATCAAATCTTCATTCGAAACTAAAAGTGCTAACGTATAATTAAAAGCTTCATCACCATAGACTTCATCTTTCGAATTTTCAACCGCAAATTTTGTGTATCGCTCCGAACTTTCCATACGATGATGTCCATCTGCAATATACAATTCGTCTAATTTTTCGATTGAATCTTTTAATTGTTTTAAATTTAAACGATTATCAACTCTCCACAACAAATGTTGCGTTCCGTTTTCTTCTTCTATTTTCAGAATCGGCTTGCGTTTCATTTCCGTATCAATCAACAAATCTACACGTTGAGCAGGTTTATAGGTCAACAAAACAGGTTCCGCATGGAAATGAGATTCTTTCAAATAATCAGCAAATAATTCCACACGACGCTCCAAAGTTTCTTCGTGCTTTTTTATTTTATTTTGACGATAATCATCAATATTCACCAAGCCTAAAAGTCCTTTTGTTTCGCGTCCATCAGGCTGTATGACTTGATAAATATAAAAAGACGACTTGTCTTGCGTTAATATTTTTTTCGAAATAAAATCCTCAAAATTCTCACGAACTTTTCTGAATTTCTCTTTCGGATCTTGAATCGTTTCGTCCCAAGTTGGCAAAATAATATGCAAAAAAGAGTTTTCTCTGTTATTGATATAATAATCCAATTCTTCTTTCGAATATTGATTAACGGCAAGCGTCACAAATTCTTGAGAAGTTTCTTCTGTAGGTCGAATTCCTTTGAATGGTTTAAATTGAGGCATTTTGAATAGTTTTAGATAGAATGAAACTCAAAATTATTTTCCGTAAATCTCAACGATTTGCGAAGCTAATTCAGTTCCAATTCTGTCCTGCGCTTCATTCGTAGAACCTGCAATATGAGGAGATAATGACAAAGATTCGTTCATCAACAAGCCCATTTCTGGTGTTGGCTCATTCTCAAAAACATCTAAGGCTGCTCCAGCAACTTTTCCGTCTTCAATTGCATCAACCAAAGCACGCTCGTCAACTACTCCACCACGAGCCGTATTAATTACAATCACGCCATCTTTCATTTTTGCAAATTCTTTTTCACCCAAAATATATCCATCTTGTGCTGGAACATGCAGCGAAATGAAATCTGCTTTTGTAATGACTTCATCAAAATCAACAGAAGTGATGGTAAACGTTAATTTTTGACCATCAAAAAATTCTAATTCAATGTCACGTGTTGCTGGGAATTTATCATACACTAAAATATTCATTCCTAAACCAATCGCTTCACGAATCACTTCTACACCGATACGGCCAAAACCGATTACACCCATTGTTTTTCCTCTCAATTCGATTGCTTTTGCGTAAGCTTTTTTCAATCCATTGAAGTTAGAATCTCCTTCTAAAGGCATATTACGATTGGCTTGGTGTAAATTACGAACGATAGAAAACAAATGGGCAATTACAAATTCTGCTACAGATTGAGAAGAAGATGCTGGCGTATTAATCACCTGAATTCCTTTTTCGCGTGCATAAGCAACATCGATATTGTCCATACCAACTCCTCCACGACCGATAATTTTAAGATTTGTCGCATCAATCAAAGGTTGACGAACTTTAGTCGCAGAACGCACTAAAAGTACTTCAACTCCATTTTCGTTGATATAATTTTCTAATTGTTCTTGTGCTACTTGAGCAGTTATTACTTCGAAACCTTTTGCTTCTAAAGCTTCTATTCCTGCCTTAGAAATTCCATCGTTTGCTAATATTTTCATGTTATTATTATAGAATTAAGATGTGAGATTTTAGATGTTAGATAATATATTTCTCAATACTAATATCTAGCATCTAATGTCTGCTGATTAACCAAATTTTTGTTCAAATTGTTTCATTACTTCTACCAAAACTTGAACAGATTCTAATGGTAAAGCATTGTACATAGACGCACGGTATCCACCAACATCACGGTGACCAGCCAAAGAAACAACTCCAGCTTCTTTTAACATTGCATCAAAATCAGCTTTGAAATCTTCGTTATTTAAGACAAAAGTGGCATTCATTTGAGAACGATCTTCTGTTGCAGCAGTTCCTGTAAATAATCCGTTACGATCAATTTCAGCATACATTGCATCTGCTTTTGCAGTATTAATTTTTGCAATCGCTTCTACTCCACCTTGCTCTTTTAACCATTGTAAATTTAACATGACACCGTAAATTGCAATTACTGGCCACGTATTAAACGATGATTCTTTTTTGATATGTGTTTCGTAGTTTAAATAATCGGGAATATTACGTCCCGTTTTACCTAATAAATCTTTTTGAACGATTGCAACAGCAGAACCTGCAGGTCCCATATTTTTTTGGGCTCCAGCATAGATTACACCAAATTTAGAAACATCAATTGTGCGAGATAAAATATCCGAAGACATATCACAAACTATTGGAACTGGAGAATTTGGAAACTCTTTCATTTGTGTTCCAAAAATGGTATTATTTGATGTGCAGTGGAAATAATCAACATCTGAAGGAACAGTATATTCTTTTGGAATATAACTATAATTTTGATCTTTTGAAGAAGCAATAACTTCGATTTCTCCGAAACGCTTCGCTTCTTTGATAGCATTTTCTGCCCATTTTCCTGTTTGTGTATAAGCTGCTTTTCCGCCTTCTTTCAATAAATTGTAAGCTACAGTAGGAAATTGCAATGAAGCTCCACCTTGCATAAAAACTACGTCATGTGTTTCTGGAACATTCATCAATTCTTTTACCAACGCTCTTGCTGTATCAATTACTTCTACCGCATCTTTGCGACGGTGAGAAATTTCTAAGATTGATGTTCCTGAATTGTTGAAATCTAAACAAGCTTGAGCCATTTTGTCGAAAACAACTTGTGGTAAAATGCATGGTCCTGCACTAAAATTGTGAATTTTCATAATTAAAATTGTTGTGTGTTTGTGTGTCTAATTTGTAAACAAATATAGTAAATCAAATATGGAAAAAAGTGAATAATTACTTAACTTTTGAACAGAATACAAACAAAAAACCCTAAACTAATTCAGTTTAGGGTTTTTCTATTATTTGATTGAATATTTATTTTAGTATTGAACAAAATCAACATTCAATTCTTCTGCTTTGCGTTTGTAATATCCGTCAGCTAATTTATCTTTAATCTCAGCAAATGAGTTTAACGTATATTCGATGTGTTCGTCTTCGTGAGCAGCAGTTGGAATAATACGGAAAATAATCATTCCTTTTGGAATAACTGGATAAACTACTACAGAAACGAAAATACCATATTCTTCGCGCATTTCTTTTGCCAATACAGTCGCTTCGATAGGAGAACCATTCAATACGATTGGCGTAACACATGTGTTAGAACCTCCAATATCAAACCCTCTTTCTTGTAAACCTTTCTGAATTTTTTCTACATTGTGCCATAACTTGTCTTTAAGCTCAGGTTGAGAACGTAATAATTCAAGACGTTTTAAACCTCCGATTACCATTGGCATTGTCAATGATTTTGCAAAGATTTGAGAACGTAAGTTATATTTTAAAATACGGATAATATCTTTATTTCCAGCGATAAAAGCTCCAAAACCAGCCATAGATTTTGCGAAAGTAGAGAAATAGATATCAATTGCATCTTGACAACCTTGCTCTTCTCCAGCTCCAGCTCCAGTTTTACCTAAAGTACCAAAACCATGTGCATCATCAACTAATAAACGGAATTTGTATTCGTCTTTGTAAGCAGCAATTTCTTTTAAAATACCTTGCTTACCTGTCATTCCGAAAACACCTTCTGTAATCACTAAAATTCCTCCTCCTTGTTTGTCGGCTAATTTACGTGCACGAATAATTGTTTTTTCGAAACTTTCGATGTTATTGTGTTGATAAATAAAACGTTTACCAAAGTGTAAACGAACACCATCCACGATACAAGCATGACATTCAGCATCATAAACGATTACATCATTTTTAGACACTAAAGCATCAATTGTAGATACCATTCCTTGGTATCCAAAATTCATTAAATAAGCAGACTCTTTTTGAACAAAATCAGCCAATTCTTGCTCTAATTGTGCGTGAAAATCTGTTTGTCCAGACATTGCGCGAGCTCCCATTGGATAAGCCATACCATATTCAGCTGCCGCATCAGCATCAGCTTTACGAACTTCTGGATGGTTAGCTAAACCTAAATAGTTATTGATTGACCAAGTAATTACTTTTTTACCTTGGAATTCCATTACGGGTCCAATTTCTCCTTTTAACTGTGGAAAAACATAATAACCTTCACCATAATCAGCGAATTGACCTAATGGTCCAGGGTTCTGTTTTAAACGTTCAAAAATGTCCATTTTATTATAGTTTAATTTTTTATTAATTGAAAAAAAGTAGAAAGTGAACGAACACTACCTACTTTAAATATTTAATTTTTACAAATATACGTATTATTTAATTCTTTCGACTGTTGCTCGAGCTTCTAAACCATTGAGTCTGCTATTTGTAAAGCCTTGCTCTGCCATCCAATCATCACTAAAAACTTTTGTCATATAGCGCGAACCATGGTCTGGATACAAAATTACAACTAAAGAATTTTCGTCAAATTCTCCAGCTTCAGCCAATTGTTTATATGCTTGTGTTGCAGCACCAGAAGTATATCCTGCCATAATTCCTTCTTTCAAAGCAATTTCTCTTGTACGATAAGCAGCTTCTTCGTCTGTCACTTTGATAAAAGAATCAACCATTTCAAAATCTAAAGCTCCAGGAACTAAATTTTTTCCCATTCCTTCGATTCTGTAAGGATAGATATCATTCTGATCAATTTTTCCAGTTTCGTGATAACCTTTCAATATTGATCCATAAGCATCAACTCCGATGATTTTCACATCTGGGTTTTGCTCTTTTATATAACGTGCACTACCTGTCAAAGTTCCTCCTGTACCTGTACAACCGATTAGGTGAGTAATTTTACCCTCTGTTTGATTCCAGATTTCAGGACCTGTTGTTAAATAGTGAGCTTCTGTATTCCCTTGATTAAAATATTGATTAATATAAAGAGAATTTGGCGTTTCCGCAGCAATACGTTTTGCTACTTCGTAATATGATCTTGGATCATCAGCAGGTACATTCGCAGGGCACAAAAATACTTTTGCTCCCATCGCTTTCAAGAATGAAATCTTTTCTGCCTTTGTTTTATCCGATACCGCTAAGATACATTTGTACCCTTTTACGATAGCCACCATAGCTACAGCAAATCCAGTGTTACCTGAAGTTGTTTCTACAATCGTAGCACCAGGTTTTAATAGACCATTTTTTTCAGCCTCTTCTATAATATGTAAAGCTATTCTGTCTTTTGTTGAATGTCCAGGATTGTAACATTCTAACTTTGCATAAACTTCGCCTGGAATGTCTTGGTTAATTCTGTTTAACTGAACTAATGGAGTATCTCCAATTAACTCTAAAACGTTTTTATATTTACCAGTCATTTCACAAATATTCTTTTCTAACAAAAAGCAAAATTAAGGATTTTTTAATTAATTGTTAAAAGATTAACACGTAAAATTAATCATATTACAATTTTAAACTTAAATTCTTATGATTTACTCCTTATTAAATTAGTTATTATTTAAATTAAAAATATGTTCTAAAATTCTTTTATCAGCAAGTGTAAAAGCAATTTTTCTTCTTTCCATCATTTTTTCTGCAGCTTCACAAGCTTTATCAAAATTAAAAACAGGAGCGTCTGATTGTCCACCCCAACTATAATGTTTAATCATATTTGGTGGAAAACCTGATTGAAAAACGTTCGCACAAATTCCAACAACTGTACCAGTATTAAATTGTGTATTGATTGCAGATTTAGCATAATCGCCCATTATTAAACCACAAAATTGCAAACCTGTTTTTACAAATCTTTTTTGGTTATAACTCCATAACTTTACTTCTGCATAATTATTTTTCAAGTTTGAGTTATTTGTATCCGCGCCTAAATTGCACCATTCTCCAATTACAGAATTCCCTAAAAACCCATCATGTCCTTTATTTGAATATGCTATTAGGATTGAATTATTTAATTCACCACCAACTTTACAAAAAGGACCAATCGTACAACCAGCATATATTTTTGCACCCATATTTATTTTTGCATGCTCGCATAAAGCTAATCCGCCACGAATCATAGAACCTTCCATAATTTCGGCATCTTTTCCAATATAAATTGGACCTTCTGATGCATTCAAAATAGAAAATTCAACTTTCGCACCTTCTTCAATAAATATTTTTTCAGGAGCTAAAACTTGGTTGGTTGTAGATATTGATTGAGAAGTTCTTCCTTTTGTCACCAAATCAAAATCAAATTCAATTGCCTGGAAATTGTAAGTAAACAGATCCCAAGAATGTTGTAGATGAATTACTTCATCTTCAAATTGAATAATATCTGATGTGATTTTTGGAGTTTCTTCAGTTGATTTAACTGCTACAAGTTGATTGTCAAAAATTAGGGTTTGGTTTGGTTTTAAATTCTTTATCGCTTCAATTAATTTTTCATTCGGAAAAAAAGTTGGGTTGATAAATGTATTTTCTGTTTGAAGTTTAGCAGGAAATTTTTCTTGCAAATAAGGTTTCGTTTGATAAGAAACCTCTGTATTTAGTATTTTTTCCCAACGTTCTGCAAAACTCAATATCCCCATTCTTAGGGCAGCTACAGGTCTTGTAAATGTTAGGGGCAAAAAATCTTCCCATTCTTCGCCATCAAAAAGAACTATGTTCATTGATCTATGAATTTGTGCAAATTTAAAAATAATTATTTTATAAGTCGATAATATCAATATAGATTCTATCGACAGCCCTCCTAAAATAAATCATTCAAAATATTTGGTTGATGTAAAAAGGTCGTCGTAATTTTAGGCACATTTTAAAAACATTTTTCATTTTGAAATCAGCTCCGATTCATTTTGGTTCAATCGCATATATATTAGACGATTACCTTGCAAATAACACTTTTTCTTCTATCTTCTTTTTGGTAGATGAGAACACTCATGTGCATTGTTTACCGCTATTATTAGCCGATTTGGACAATATTTCTGCTTACGAAATCCTTGAAATTGACTCTGGAGAAGAAAATAAAAACATCGATACTGTAACTAATCTTTGGTTAGCATTAAGCGAGTTGGGTGCAGATCGTCATTCATTAGTTATTAATGTTGGTGGTGGAGTTTTAACCGATATGGGAGGTTTTATGGCTTCTACTTTCAAGCGTGGAATCAAATTCATCAACATTCCAACTACGTTATTATCGCAAGTTGATGCTTCTGCTGGTGGAAAAAATGGAATTGATTTGGAAGGAATGAAAAACATGATTGGGACATTTACACAGCCAGAAATGGTGTTAGTTGATCCTAAATTTTTGTTGACATTAGAGCAACGTCAAGTAAAATCTGGCTTAGCCGAAATGTTAAAACATGGTTTAATCAAGAACCGTGATCATTGGGATAATTTGGTGCAATTACCTTCGCACGATGCCGAATCTTTAGCTCCTTTTATCATGGATTCTATTCATATCAAAGAAAATGTGGTTGATAATGATCCATATGAAAAAGGTGAACGCAAAATTTTAAATTTTGGTCATACAATAGGTCATGCTATAGAAAGTGAATCTTTAGAAACTGATTTTCCGCTTTTACATGGAGAAGCAATTGTAATCGGAATGATTATTGAGACATTCCTTAGTTATGATCAAGAATTAATTTCTAAAGCTGATGTGGAAGAGGTTTGCGAAAGTTTTTCGTCAATGTATGCATTAAATACAATTGATATGAAAATTTTTCCGAACTTAATGGAATGGATGAAACACGACAAAAAAAATCAAAACAATTCAATCAACTTTAGTTTGATCAACAAGATTGGAAATTGTCGTTATGATGTAGTTTGTACTGAAGAAGAAATCAGACAAGCTTTTGAAAAATATAATCAATGGATTGCCTAAAAAAATATACTTCTTTTTTTGTTGTTGGATTAATAATGAGCCTTATGGCTGCTTGTACATCTCAACACAAGAAAGAAGATGCTAAAGTAGAACAACCTTCAAACACTGTTACGATGAACGAAAAACCTCAATTCAATATCAATAAGTCAAACGAAGAATGGAAAAAAGAACTTTCTTCTGAAGAATATTATGTTTTAAGAGAAGCTGGAACAGAACGTCCTTTTACAGGAAAATTCAACATGCATTTCGAAAACGGAATTTATACATGTAATGCGTGTGGAGAAGAATTGTTTTCTTCTTCTTCTAAGTTTGATGGACATTGTGGTTGGCCAAGTTTTGACAAAGAAATAAAAGAAGGGAAAATTGTAGAACGTGTAGACACTTCGCACGGAATGAAGAGAACAGAAATTCTTTGCGGAAATTGTGGAAGCCATTTAGGACACGTTTTTGATGACGGACCTACAGAAACTGGTTTACGTTATTGTGTGAATTCGCTTTCGTTAGATTTCAAACCTGTAAAATAAAATCAAAAAGCTGTTTCGACAGCTTTTTTAATGCAAAAATACTTTATGAAAATACTTCGTATAATTATCGTTCTTATCTTATTGTTATTAATTTATAACGGTGTTTACAATTACAATTTAATGGTGAATATAAGAACAACCGATCGCCCGATTAATCCATTACGCTACATCTTTTTCGGTTTTTATTTCTTCTTAATTCTATTGAATTTGATTGAATATATTCGAGGAAAATTTACTTACGGATCATTCAAAAAAGTAATCTATTATTTGATTTTCGCTGGATATTTAGCGTGTATTTTCATGTTCAAATACAACGATTATCATATTCCAGGCTTACCACTTTTGGGTTATTTCACATTGGTCGGAACTACCTTATTTATGTTGAGTCAAATCATCAAAAACAAACCACCATACAAACGCGTAAAAAAATAATTTTTCGTAATGAGTTTGGTTTTGGATAGAATTACCTTCAAACAAATTAATCAATTAGCGATTCCTACTATTTTTTCGGGGATTGCCGAATCTCTTATTACCTTAACCGATATTGCGATGGTGGGTAATGTAAAAGAATATTCGGTCGAAGCACTTGCTGCGACTGGTTTAGTTGGTTCTTTTCTTTCAGGAATTATCTGGATTGTTGCCCAAACCAAAACCTCTATTTCGTCTTTGGTTTCGCAAAGTTTTGGAGCAAATAAATTGGAAAGTCTCAAAACTTTAGTTCCGCAAGCGTTGTATTTCAATCTATTTTTGAGTTTACTTATCTTTATACCAACGTATTTTTTTGCACAAAATCTATTCGAACTATACAATGCAAAAGATTTGGTTCTTCAATTTTCGGTCGATTATTACAAAATCAGAGCATTTGGTTTTCCATTAACACTTATTTCGCTCACTCTTTTTGGAGCATTTAGAGGAATGCAAAACACCGTTTGGGCAATGAAATGTAGTTTAACAGCTGCTTTTGTTCATGTGTTTTTAGACTATATTTTAATTTTTGGAGTAAATGGAATAATTCCTGCTTATCATATCAAAGGCGCTGCCTATGCAAGTCTTATTGCACAATTGATAATGGTAATTATGGCGTTTTACTACTATTTCACGAAAACTTCATTTGGGTTAAATCCAGGAAAAACCATTCATCCACTTTTTAAGAAATATGTCAACTTAAGTTTCAATTTTATTTTACGAACAGCTTCGTTGAATGTTGCATTTTTTCTTGCCAATTCTTACGCCACCGATTATGGAAAAGATTATATCGCCGCGCAAAGTATTTTGATGAATATTTGGTTATTCTTTTCATTTTTTATTGATGGTTATGCAGGTGCAGGAAATGCTATGGCAGGACGATTACAAGGCGAACGAAATTATCCTAAACTTTGGATTTTAAGCAAAGATATTTCCAAATATTCTGTTTTAATTGCGTGTATTTTAATTACTATTTGTTTCATTTTTTACAATCAAATTGGGCAAATTTTCAATCAAGACCCGAATGTTTTGACTATTTTCAACTCTGTATTTTGGATGGTTTTATTAATGCAACCAATCAACACATTGGCTTATATTTTTGATGGTTTTTTCAAAGGAATGGGCGATGCAAAACTCTTGCGAAACAACTTAATTGTCGCAACATTTCTTGGTTTTCTACCAACCATTTATCTTGCAGATTACTTTGGTTTAAGTATTTATGGAATTTGGATTGCATTTGGCATTTGGATGTTTTTACGCAGTTTTCCGTTGATATATATTTTTAGAAAACGAGTTTTGAATCAATAAAAAAAGTCGCACAAGAGCGACTTTTACAATTTATCTAAATTCTATTTTTCTTAAGGTGTAGAAATAGAAGCTTGTTGAATTTTTCCGTTGAAATAAATTTTAGAAAAACGAGTTCTATCAAGCTAAAATTATTTAATATTAAACTGTAAATCTCTCTCGATAGAGTTATTAAGTTTCTTTAATTCTTCTTTCTTTTTAAGTTTTTTTTCTTGATCAATCTTTGCATTTTCTCCCGTTTTTGCAGTGATAACTTCTGGATTTTCTTTATAATCTTTGATATATTTTACAAATTCAGATTTTTGCGAATTAATCTTATTAAAATCCTTATAAATCGGATATTCAACATCATCTTCGTTTTCTTTTATACTAATTGGCTCAAAATGAAAGTAACCTTTAGAATCTTTTATATCCAAAATTAAACCTGGTAATCCATGAAATTTGTAAGGCCCATAAGACACAGGAATATCTTCTGTATACCAAGCTTCCCAAGTTCTATCAAATAAATTTGTTGTAGCTTTTTTTACTTTATAATTATTGATTTTCTTTTCTTCATTTAATAATTTCCATGAAATTTCTGGTACATTGTCTTCAAAACTATAATTTAGACGATTAACCGAAGATTTGATATAATAAAGATTAGAATCATTTCTAAAATATAATCTCAAATCATTATTTGGAGACGTTTTCATCTGCAAAAGATCATTTATACTAATCTTATTTTTAATTAAATCTGCAATATTTCCATCTGTTGTATCAGCAATAAACAAATCATTAGATAAAAATGTATAGCCCAACTTATTTGTATGGAGAATCATTTCATCAACTTTTATATCTGACTTATTTAAAGAATCTGGAATAAAATTGAAATTATATTTGACTAAATAATTAGAAGGTTTTTTGCAGCTAAAAACCGTAGCTATTAAAGCTATCATCGCGATTAAATATCTCATAAAATGTTAATTTATTACAAGATATAAAAAAAGTCGCACAAGAGCGACTTTTACAATTTATCTAAAGTCTATTTTTCTTAAGGTGTAGAAATAGAAGCTTGTTGAATTTTTCCGTTGAAATATTTCCAACCATTCAATCCAAAATCTACCAAATATTCGGCCATTTCATCTGGTTGTAAAGGCGCAATATATCCCGGAAACGCTTCTTCTAACATTTCTGTTTGTACCGCTCCCAAAGCTACTGCATTTATTCTTGGTCCAAGTTCATTCAACTCCTCTGCTAACAATTCAGTCAAATTAACCGTTGCAGATTTTGAAGACGAATAAACAGACAAACCAGGAAATTTCACTGAACCTTGTACAGCTCCCATTGTCGAAATATTAACTACATGAGAAGATGTATCAAATTTTGGCATCAAAACTTGTATCAAGCGATAAGGTGCCATAAAATTAATCTGCCAAGAAGTTAACAAATCCTCTTGTTGAATTTCTATAAATGGTTTGTTGATACAAACTCCTGCATTATTGTACAAAACATCTACTTTATTCCAAGATTCCACAGCTTTCAAAACTTCTGAAATCTCATCAAAATTAGACAAATCAACATCGATAAACTGATATTGATTTTCTTTTGCAAACGCCGTTAATTCCTTCAATTTATCTACATTTCGAGAGACTGTCAACACTCGGTTTCCTAATTCCAAATGTTGTTTTGTCAATTCAAAACCAATTCCTCTACTCGCTCCCGTTACAATTATATTTTTCATAGTGTTGTACAAAATTTACAATTTCTTCTATCGTTTCAAACTTTATTCCTTCAAAGATGATGTTATTTTCTGTGATTTCAATATGATTTTCCGCATTATTTTCAACAGAAATTCCATTCCGAATTAAGGCATTTTTTACCCAAAAAGCCAATTCCGAATTTCCTTTTACACCAATCGTTTTAGAAAATGATTTTTGTGTCGAAAAGCGATTATTTTTTTCATCATATATCAGGTTTTGATTGGATAACTTCTGAATAATTTGATGTTCAAAAGCCATTTGTTCTGGAATATTTTCGAAAAGATTTCCATTTTCAATCCACCAAATTTTATCCGCTTTCTCTAAAGCAAAATCAACTTCGTGTGTGATCATTAGAAATGATTTATTCGTTTTCGATTTTAATTCATTCAGTAAATTGAAAATTCGATATTGATTCGCTAAATCTAAATTAGAAGTCGGTTCATCCAAAATCACCAATTTCGCATCTTGACACAATGCACGCGCAATCATCACCAATTGCAATTGACCTTCACTAATTTCATTTGCAAATTGATTTGCTAAATTTGTAATTCCGACCAATTCTAATACCTCATCAATTAAGTTTTGTTCTTCCTCAGAAATCTTTTTCAAAACCTTGTGATAAGGCAAACGTCCCATCGCAACCAATTCCGAAACTTTAATCTTTGGAACAATTGACAAACGTGGTAAAACAACCGCAATTTGCTGTGCTATTTCTTGAGAAGATAATTTTTTGATTGAATTATTTTCTAAATAAATTTCTCCATTCAACGTTTTCTGAAAGCCTAAAATTGAATTAATCAACGTTGATTTTCCTGCACCATTTTTTCCTAAAACAGCAACTAATTCATTCGAATTTATAGTCGCATTTATAGCTAAAACAATTTCTTTAGAACCATATCCAACTGAAACATTTTCTAATTTCAAAATGGTATTTTTCATCGAACTTCGTTTTTATTATTCAACAAAATACTAATGACAATTGGCGCACCAAACAACGCTGTAATAATATTAATCGGTAAAGTTCCAAACGGAAAAACTTCTGTCAAAATCGAAAATAACAGCATAAAAAATATACCCGATACGAAAATCCATCGGTACAAAATTTTCATATCACCTGTTCGTAATAATGTTCTGCAAATATGTGGAACTGCCAATCCTATAAAGCTAATTGGTCCTGCAAAAGCCGTAGCTGACGCCGTTAATAATGCTGTCGAAACTAAAATCGTAAAACGTAATTTTTTGATATTAATTCCTAATGATTGTGCATATTTTTCGCCCAATAACAAGGCTGTAATTCCACGTAAAGCAAATAATGAAATGATGATTCCACTCAAAACAAATAAACCAAAAACGCTTAATTGTTCCCAAGACAATCCGCTTAATGAGCCAAATCCCCAAACTAAATACGCTTTTATTTTATCGGAAGGAGCAAAATATTGCATCATGCCTATTAATGCGCCTGCTAAACCTGCAATCATAAATCCTATAATCACCAAAGATGCCGATGATTTGACACGAAATGATAATGAAATAACCAAAAACAACGCAACAATTGCGCCCAAAAATGAAGCTATAATTGTAATCCAAGGATTATTAAGAAATTCTTCTAAACCAATCATCGAAAAAAGAAAAATCACAATCGCAACGCCTAAACTTGCCATCGAAGTTATTCCCAAAACAGAAGGTTCTGCCAACGGATTTTTGAATAATTCTTGCATTAAAAAACCTGAAATTGGCAACGAAATTCCGACCAATAAAGCAGTTAATGATTTTGGTAAACGAAAATTAAGAACAAGATTATGCAACATTTCGTCTGAGTGACCAGAAAACACATTAAAAATTTCGATGAAAGAAATCGAGACTTTTCCAACACTTAAACTCAAAACAAAAAGTAAAAGTGTTAGAATTATTAAAACAAAAAATAGTGGTTTTTCTTTCATCAAGACAAAGATAGAAATTCTAATAATTTCTTAAAGTTTAATTGTGAATTGGTTTTTATTGAAAATTAATGATTAGTTTCGTTCCATGAATTTTAGAAGTTTCGTTTTAATCATCTCTTCAATTTTTGTGCTACTTACACCATGTAGCATTAAAGCTTCTATTCATACGATTTTGGACGTAGAAAATGTTCATCAAACGAAAACTTCTCAAGTCAAAATTAATCAAAATCATTCGAATTCATGTTCGGTTGTCAAGTTTGAAACGATTAAAAAATCGACAAAAAATCTTGATGTTCCGAATTTTGATTTACCAGATTCATCTATTCATTTCATTGGGTTAGCACGTTCTTCATTAATCGAAGAAGATATTGATTCGAATGAAATTCAATCACCAAAAATACCTTTTTATCTGTTGTATAAGCAATTGAAGTATTCGTTGATGTCTTAATTTTCCTTAATTAATTTAGACAACAATATTCAATCACTTATATAAAAATTCATGCAAAATAAATCTGTTTTATCAATGGGTAATGCTGTATTGGCGTTACGTTTAGTCATTGGTTGGACGTACTTTTCTGCCTTTTGGAGGCGTTTAATTTTAGAAAATAAACTCGATCCAGAAGCTGCGGGTTATATTGGCGAAAAATTCAATCATTTTTTACCAAATGCCCTTTTCATCAAACCACTTATTCAATATTTAGTCGAAAATCCTGAAGCGTTGCTTTGGAATATGTGGATTTTCACCATTGTAGAAGGCGTTGTAGGCTTACTCTTAATGCTTGGTTACAAAACACGAATCATGAGTATAGCCGTTTTCTTTTTGGCAATAGGAATTTTACTTGGTTCCGGCTGGATTGGTACAACTTGTCTGGATGAATGGCAAATTGGTGTTTTAGGATTAGCTGGAGGTTTTACGCTATTTCAGGCTGGTTCAGGAAAAATTTCGTTGGATTATTTTTTCAATAAAAATCAATTTATTCAACAAGAAAATAATTGGAATTCAATTTCAATCAAACAGTATAGACCTTATTTTGTAGGTTTTAGTTTTTTTATTTTATTCGTTACTTTGTTTACAAATCAGGTTTTTCATGGTGGAGTTTACGGGACTTTACACAATAAATCTGTCAAACCAAAAGTGGAAATATCTAATTTGAAACAATATCAAAACAAGGTTTCATTTGATGTAATGCGAATAGAAGGCGCTGATGTTTATGGCTCTTTTTTAATCCAAATTGATTTTCATAATCATCAAAATGAAATAATTGAAAGTTTGGATATGCAAGAGTTATCTAATTTGGACAAACAACAAATTTCGAATTATTATGTATCAAAAGTTACACCGCACAAACACAGTTTGGTGTTACCTTTGGGAGCGAAAGCAAATCTGAATTTTGATATTTCAGACAAAATTCACAAAGTAGTTTTAACCGATATAAGCGGATTACAATGGGAACAAACAATAACAAATTTATAGCAATGTTAAAAAGAAATTATTCAACAATTATCATAGGTGCGCTGGCTTTGGTCTTACTTTTTGTGCCAGAAGCTAAAGCAATGATGCAACAAGGTTTAATGAAATTAGGCTTATTTGAACCGAAATTAGAAAAAATTGAACCAACAACTCAACCAAAATCTGAAGCAAATTATACGTTCGAAATGGTGTATGCTGACGGAAAAGCAATCAACATGGAGGATTTAAAAGGTAAAGTTGTTTTCATGAATTTTTGGGCAACTTGGTGTCCGCCTTGTATCGCGGAAATGCCATCAATTCAAAAACTTTATGATAAAGTAAAAGATGATAACGAAATCGTTATTTTGACGGTTGAAGTAGAAGGAAAACGTGATAAAGTAGCAAAATTTATGGAACGTAAAAATTTATCGTTGCCTGTAGTTTATCCAAATTCATCTATTCCTACTGAGTTTTTTAATGGTTCGTTACCAACAACAGTTATTTTAGACAAGAAAGGAAATATTGCACATACAACAATGGGAATGGCGGATTATTCTGGACAAGATATTGTTGATTTCTTAAATGAACTGAAAGCGATGGATTAATCATTCAACATCATCTAAAAACAAAAAGCTTCAAGAAAATTCTCGAAGCTTTTTATGTTTTATACTATTTATATTTCTAATAAACTAACCTCAATCCTACACCGAATCCCATATCGCTATCGTAATGAGTTCTGATGTGCATATTTCTGTTCAAGATATAGCTCAACTCGCCCATATATTCTTTATCTGTATTCCACATAAAACCAGCGCGAACTCGTTTTGAAATTGGAATATCCTCTCTCATCAGTTGCAAACGAACTTTTCCTGTATGATAAATTTCGGTCTGAAAATCAATTAACATTGGTAATTTATACACAAAACCAGCACTGAATAATCCTTTGTTTCTATCTGTTTTTTGACCAAAAATATTCTTTTCTACAATTCCGTGGTCTGTTAACATTTTGTGTTGATTCCAATCAAAACCTACAAAAACTTGAAACCATTGATTTCGATCAATAAAACGTCCCAAATGTGTTTCTACTTCATAACCGTGTTCTGGTTTGTAACCAATTCCCCACTCCGAAGTAAAAGCCCAACGTGCATCTTGCACCATCAACATACCATCTAAACCATTTGTAGCGAAATCATTTTCTACCATAACATGCTTCATGTTACTTTCCATTTGCAACATTTTATAGGCATGTTTTTTATTTGGTAAATTAGGATTTTGATAATCTCCAACCTCAAAAACACGGTTCATTCCGCCCATCATGTGATACAAAATATGACAATGGAAAAACCAATCACCTTCTGTATTTGCCTCAAATTCGATGACATTTGTTTCCATTGGCATAATATCCAACACGTTTTTCAACGGAGAATATTCACCATTTTTATTAATGACACGAAAATCGAAACCATGTAAATGCATCGGGTGACGCATCATCGAGTTGTTGTACAAGGTAATACGCAGAATTTCACCTTTTTTCACTAGAATTTTATCCGATTCCGAAAACACTTTGTTATCCATACTCCACACATAACGATTCATATTTCCTGTTAATTCGAAACGCATTTCTTTTATTGGAGCATCTTTCGGAAGTGTTGTGTTTTCAGGCGCTTTCAGCATTCCATAATTTAAAGTGGTAATGTTTGAGGATGTATTTCCATGCGAAGAATGATCCATTTCAACCATTTCTGAATGATTTTCAACAGAATCTTTCTTTGATTTTTTAGATTTCTTTTTCGCTTCGCCAGAAATTTCAGGATACATCACAGTGTTCATGTCCATTTGCTGTAAGCTCATTTTCATTCCCATATCGTTCATTGTTCCGTTCATATTCATCATGTCGTTCATCATCTTCATTCCTTCAAAATACTTCAATTTCTGAAGTGGTTCCATCAATTGTTTCTTTCCTTCACCAATGAACAACGAAGCCGAACCCGTTCTATCCTCAGAAGTTGCCTGAAATTCATACGACAAACCACCTTCAGGAACCGTCACCACCACATCATAGGTTTCGGAAACGCCAATAATCAAACGATCAACCTCTAAAGGTTCTACGTCATTTCCATCATTTGCTACAACCGTAATTTTGCCACCTGCATAACGCAACCAAAAATAAGTGGATGCACCACCGTTCGAAATTCGTAAACGTACTTTATCACCAGCTTTGAATTGTTTCAGTTGACTTTCATTCTGCGCATTTATCAAGAATTTTTCGTAATAAACATCGCTTACATCCATTGCCAGCATACGTTTCCATTCGCTGGTAATTTTTGTTTTGAAATGACCTTCACGAATTGCTTCAGCATAACTTTGCGTAGAACCTTTTTTGATTCCCGCCCAATCGTTTGCATTGTGCAACATTCGCTGAATATTTTCAGGTTTCAAATCAGTCCATTCGCTCAACATCACAGGAATTGTAGGTAAATCATCAATTCCTTTTCGGAAAGTTGGATCGTTTTCGCGTTTCTTCAAAATCATCGAACCGTACATCCCGATTTGTTCTTGATACCCCGAATGACTGTGGTACCAATGCGTTCCGTTCTGAATAATCGGAAATGAATACGTGTACGTTTCACCAGGTTTGATTCCCATCTGCGTCAACATCGGAACTCCATCTTCCTTATTCGGCAACCACACGCCGTGCCAATGCAACGAAGTATCTTCATTCAATTTATTATGTACTCGAATTACCGCTGTATCGCCTTCCGTAAACTCTAAAGTAGGCATCGGAATTTGACCATTTACTGAGATTGCTCTTTTCTCTTTTCCAGAAAAATTAACAATAGTATCACGTACATATAAATCATATTCTACACGTTTTTGAGCCTGTAAAGCAATCGTCGAAGGAACTAAAAGTAAAAAAAGTAATTTCCTCATGTGAATGATTTATTATAACTGACTAAACTTCTTATAATTCTCCTCGTTTTCGAAATAATCAACATTTCCTTGCTGATCTTTCAAAACGATATACGCATTTGCTTTATCAATCTCTTTTCCTGTAAAAGGATCTTTTGCTTTACGCGCAGTTTCATCATTCGGAATTCTTTCTACACACATCTTACAACATCCATAATAGGTTTTTCCATCATAAGGAACTTCGAACTGATCTTTGCCCATATATGCATTGTTCACCATACAAACTTGCTTATTCGGAACCTTATCTCCAACATTGTAAGCCGTTGTTTGCGAAGGTTGCATCATATCTGACATCTGTTCTTCATGAACAGTAACTGTTGGTTCTTCTGTTTTATTTTGACAAGATATTAATGCAAAAACACTTAATATTGAAACACCTAAAACTATCTTTAAATTCTTCATTTTCATTCTATTTTTTAATTATTATTTCAATGTTTCAACTGTGCTTCCGCATGTCAACATCATATTTCCGTAGAAAGGATTTTTAATATCTGATTCTTTACTCAACCAATTCGAACCGCCGTTAAACATTGGACAATTTTGATAATAAACTGTATATCCAAGATTTGTTTTTTGAGCTAATTTGTACATTCGCGCTGATAATTTTGCAAAAGTTGTACGTTGTTTTTCAATATTTTTTTCTTGCGATAATTGCTTCGAAGTTGTTTCTAAATCATTCAAAACTTCCATCCAAACCATATGCAATTCATGCGAAAGTTTACCCATTTCTACAGTAGAAATTGATTTAGTAAATGCTGTAATTTGTTTCGAAATTTCACTTTCATTTGCTTTTACAAAAGCATCTTTCAACGAAAAGTAAGTATCAAAAACTTGTGACAATTGATTTTTTTGTTGAGAAGCTTCAGTTTGATTATGAGTAGAATGATCCATTTCTTGATGGTTCATCAACATTTTTTTATCCCGAGAATATTGACAATCTTTTTCCAATTTTGCATAAGCTTCATCAGGCGCCATATACTCTGAGTTATCAAAACCTGCTAGCGCAATATTTTTCAAGATTTCGTTCGAATTTGTTTTTGCTTTATTATATGAAATCGAAGCTGTTTGAGTCGTTGTGTCAAAATCTACTTTCGAAATTCGAGGTTGATTTCCTGCTTTTTCAATTAATTCTTTTGCATTTGCACAACTTCCTTTCACTTGAAATTGTTTGGTTTCTTGATTTTTAAATTGTGCATTTGCAGCAAAAGCAAGAAAACTTCCGATGATTAAAAAACTATACTTTTTCATGATTTTTAATTTAGATTTTATCAATTGGTCGACGCGTATGTTTGCTCAATTGTTTAAAAACAGAAGGCGTTAAACCAGTTACTTTTTTGAATTGTGCACTAAGATGTGCTACACTCGAATAATTCAATTGAAATGCTATTTCACTCAACGATAATTCATCATAAATCATTAATTCTTTGACTTTTTCTATCTTTTGTTGAATAAAATATTTCTCAATTGTTTGCCCTTCCATTTCCGAAAAAAGATTCGAAATATATTTATAATCTAACTTCGTTTGTTCGCTCAAATAATCAGATAAATTGACTTTCAGTTCGTTATTTTCTTGATGAACCAATTGAATAATCAATGTTTTGATTTGTTCAATCAACTTACTGCGTTTATCATCGATTAATTCAAAACCAACTTCTTCCAATTCATTTCGAACCAATTCTAATTGATCAGCATCAATCGGATTTTTCAATTCAACTTCTCCCAATTCGATATGATTTGTTTCGATGTTATTCATCTTCAAAATTCGTCCAACCACTACTTTACAGCGATGACAAACCATATTTTTTATAAATAATTTACTTGTATTTTCCATAATATATTCTTCGAAATTGAGCGATTTAATCCACTTAAATTTACAAAATCTTATGTTACAAATTTCGTACAACTTCATTTCAAAAGATTATACAATTTGGAAGATGATATATATAATTTTCAGATTAATCATTTTTCATTAACCTATTCTTGATAAATGAATTACCAAAATCATCTGTTTTTTGAATATATTTGATAATAATAAAATCACTTAAAATGAAAGCTACCAAAACTCTAACATTTATTCTTACAATAAGTTTATGTTCTATTTTTTCATGTTCAAAAAAAGAAGAAATTACAAATACGAATAAACAAGTCAAAAATGAAACAGATCATAATTCTGATTCATTTAATATAGAAAACATTCCAGTTTCTAATGTAAACTTCAGTGAATTTGGAGAATTTCCACATATTGGAATTCCTGAAAATGTGAAATTTACTAACTCTCCATTAGAAAATGAAACTGGTGAAATCTATTTCCCTATTGGTAAGAAAAATGATTTTGTCAAATTAACTGGTAAAACTTTTAAAGCATTTTTAAGCAAAAAAGATAATGATACAAAAGATTGGTCTGTTGAAGAAATTACTCAAAACTTTGATGATAATATAAAAAAACTTGGTGGTGTTTTAATTTTTAATGGAAAGTTGACAAATGAACAAACTGACTATCTTAACAATAATGATAAAACTTTAGGCGAAGAAGGTTCTATTGATTATTGGAACGAACCTGTAAGAGTTTATGCCATTAGAAGTGCGAAAGGAGATAATATTTACGTTCAATTATCTCTTAATTCGGCTAGTGGTGCCATTCAAATATTACAAGAAAAATCAAAAAATAAATAAATGCCTCAAAAAGAACTAACTCCGTCAGAACAAAATAACTGCATTCAAATTTTGAAAGAGCGTTTTGAGAAAAATATGCACAGACATCAAGATTTGGATTGGCTAAAAATTGAAGAGAAAATCATTAATCAACCTGAAAAAATTTGGTCTTTGCATCAAATGGAAATCACTGGTGGTGAACCTGATGTTATTTTTTATGAGGATAAAACAGACGAGTATTATATTGTAGATTGTTCGGCAGAAAGTCCGAAAGAGCGTAGAAGTTTGGCGTATGATTACGAAGGACAGACGTCTCGCAAAGAACATCAACCAAAAAATAATGCGATAGATGTTGCAAAAAGCATGAAAATTGAATTATTGACCGAAGAAGAATATCGTTTCTTGCAAGCTGTAGAAATTGTCGATCAAAAAACCTCAAGTTGGTTAAAAACACCTGAAAAAATTAGAGAATTAGGCGGTGCTATATTTGGCGATTATCGTTACGGAACTGTTTTTATTTATCACAACGGCGCACAATCTTATTATGCAGCTCGTTGTTTTAGAGGAATTTTAAAAGTTTAGGTACTTTAATAATTATTGTTTACGCTCCACTTATCACCTTTCAAGAGAGGAAATATTCATTTATTTAAAACAAATCATCGCCATGTTGAACTCGTTTCAACATCACATTCTTTTTTTTGTTAGCAACAAACCTTCAAATAAAATCATTATCAATTAATCAGTTATCTATAATCACAATATTTATTTTAAATTATTCTAAATAAATATTGCCTAACTAAATCTTTTTCCTAATATTTGTATTTTAATTTAGACTTAATACAAATAATAATGAAAAAACTATTTATTTCTACTGCAATCTTAGCGCTATTAGCAAGCTGCACGAATAAAGAAGCAAAAAATGAATCGACTGAAGAAGTAAAAACAGAGAATACTATTTCGAAAGAAAAAATTGTTTCTTTAAATGGAGCGATTACTGAAATTTTAGCTGATTTAGGAGAAGAAAATAACCTTGTTGGTGTTGATGTAACAAGTACTTACCCTACTTCTGTAAAGGAAAAAGCGACAGATTTGGGACATACTCGTTCTTTGTCAATCGAGGCTTTATTGGCTTTGAAACCAACAAAAGTATATGCAACGGATAAAGACTTGAATCCAGAACAAATTGCACAACTAAAAAATGCTGGAATTCAGACTGAAATTGTAAAACAAGATTATTCAGTTGAAGGAACGAAAGAGTTAGTAAAAACGGTTGCAACTTCTCTAAATAAACAAGATTTTGATGCTATTACTACTAAAATTGATACAGATTTAAAAGCTGTAAAACCTTTGGCTACAAAACCAAAAGTATTGTTCATTTACGCTCGTGGAGCAGGAAATTTGATGGTTGCTGGAACAAACACACCAATGGAAAAAATTATTGGAATTGCTGGTGGACAAAATGCCATTACAGAATTTGAAGATTTCAAACCATTAACACCAGAAGCAGTTGTAAAATCAAATCCTGATTATATTTTGATGTTTGACAAAGGCTTAGAAAGTATTGGTGGCGTTGACGGCGTATTAAAATTAGAAGGTGTAGCTTCTACAAATGCAGGAAAAAACAAAAAAATCATCGCGATGGATGGTCAATTGGTTTCTGGATTTGGACCACGTGTCGGGCAAGCAGCAGCGCAATTAAATCAATTACTTCAAAAATAAAAAAGTCTAAAACAATATGTATCCGCAAATCAGAATACATCTTTCTTTGTTAAGTTTAAGCATCTTTGGTCTTGCAATTCTTGCATTATTCTTGGGTGTTTATCAATTTAACGAATCCATCCTATCCATCATCAATAAAGCGATTACCAATAGAACTGCTATCAACGACAGCGATTATTATGTGCTTTTCGATTTACGATTACCACGTATTATTATGTCTATTTTGGTAGGTGCTGGTTTGGCAGTTGCAGGAACTTGTCTACAAGGTATTTTCAAAAATCCATTGGCATCTCCAGACTTGATTGGGATTACATCAGGAAGTATTTTATTTGCTGCAATTACGATTGTTTTGGGAGGATATATCAAAGATTTTGTTCCAGAAATTATCCATTACTCATTGCTTAGTTTGATGGCATTTGTCGGCGCTATGTGTTCCACAGTTTTTGTGTATAAAATTTCTTCGCATCATCAAAAAACAAATATCACCATTTTGTTATTGGCTGGTGTTGCAATTTCTGCGCTTTGCGGTTCTGCAACAGGACTTTTAACATATCTATCTACAGAAGAAGAATTACGCAATCTAACATTTTGGACATTAGGTAGCATTGCAAGTGCTAACTGGGACAAAATCTTAATTTTAGGAATTGTTATTAGCATCAGTTTTTACTTTTTAATTGGAAAAGGAAAAATATTAAACGCGATGATGTTGGGCGAAAAAGATGCTGAACATTTGGGAATTAATGTCGAGAAAACAAAAAAACAAATCATCGTTTTTTCAGCTTTATTGGTTGGTACAATTGTTTCTTTTACAGGAACAATCGGATTTGTAGGGTTAATCGTTCCCTATATTTTACGATTAGTCTTCAAATCAAATTATGTGATAATTCTTCCATTATCTGCATTCTTAGGCGCGATATTAGTCATTGTTGCAGATACAATTAGTCGAACATTAGTTGCTCCATCCGAAATTCCAATCGGAATTTTAACTTCATTAATGGGAGCGCCAGTTTTTATTTCAATTTTAATGAATTATAAAAAATCATTGTAATGTTAGCGGTAGAAAATATTAATTATCAACACAAATCATTCAAGATCTTAGATACGATTTCGTTTGATGCAAAAGTAGGAAAAATGATTGCAATCGTTGGACCAAACGGTGCTGGAAAATCGTCTTTATTGAGCTATATCGCGAATGAAATTGAACCAAATGCTAACCTAATTCGACTAAAAGACATTGCCTTAAAAAATTGGAAAAAAGAAGATTTACCGCAACATAAAGCTAAATTTTCGCAACATCAACCAACTGATATTCCACTAACAGTGAAGGAAGTTGCGCTGATGGGACGTTATCCATATTTCCAAAATTCACCTCAACAACAAGACATCGATGCTGTTGATTATTGGATGACCAAAACCGATATCAATCATTTAAAAGACAGGGATTACATTCATCTTTCTGGTGGCGAAAAACAGCGTGTACATTTGGCGCGCGTTTTTGTGCAATTGGAGAATGAAGTCAATCAAAAACTACTATTATTAGACGAACCTTTGAATAATTTGGACGTTTCTCATCAATTTAATTTGTTAGAAATTCTGAATGATTTTAAACAAAAAGGAAACTTAGTAATTTTGGTGATGCACGACCTTAATTTGGCTTCTCAGTTTGCTGATGAAGTGATCTTGATGAACAAAGGAAAAATTGTTTATCAAGATAGTCCAGAAAAGGTTTTCCGACCAGAAATCATTTCCAAAATTTATAGATTTCCTTGTACCATTTGTAAAAATCCAATCGACCAAAAACCACTTATTTTATTCGGTAAAAAAACAATTACAATGAACACACTTACAGATTTAAAACAACAATGGAAAGATTTGAAAGCAAATCAACCTAAAATTAGAATACGTAACGCAGCGAAAGAACTTGGCGTTAGCGAAATGGAACTTTTAGCAACACAATTAGGCGATAATGTTACAAAATTAAAACCTGAATTTGCTGCGATTTTACAAGAAATAGAATCACTTGGAAAAGTGATGGCTTTGACGCGCAACAACGAATGTGTACACGAACGCAAAGGTATTTACCTAAATCCTGATTTTTCTTCACCTCACGCACAACTTTTTGTTGGGGAAGATATTGATATGCGAATTTTCTTGAATCATTGGAAAACCGCTTTTGCAGTTGTAGAAAAATCTGAACATGGAGAACGCAAAAGTTTACAATTTTTCGGAAAAGATGGTGAAGCAATTCACAAAATATATTTGGTTCCGCAAAGCAATGTAGAAGCATTTGATGCATTGGTTGAGAAATACAAAGACGAAGAACAACAAGCAATTCCTGCAACAGAAATCATCGAAAATAATGTTACAGAAAAATCTGATAACGAGATTGATGTTGAAGGTTTTCAACAAGCTTGGGTTGAGTTGAAAGACACGCACAATTTCTTTACAATGTTACGCAAATTCGGAGTTACACGTACACAAGCGTTGCGTTTGGCTCCGACAGATTATCATGCAAAACAAATTTCAAATGAAGCAATTGTTCAATTCTTAGAAAAATCTGCCGAATTGCAAACACCAATCATGGTTTTCACAGGAAACAAAGGAAATATTCAGATTCATACAGGTGAAATTAAACGTACGATGTGGCACGAAAACTGGTTCAATATTTTGGATCCAGATTTTAATATGCACTTGGATATGTCAAAAATTGCCTCGACTTGGATTGTTAGAAAACCTACTGAAGACGGTATCGTAACAGCGATTGAGGTATTTAACGATAAAGGAGAAATTATTGTTCAATTCTTTGGGAAAAGAAAACCAGGTATTCCTGAATTGGAGCAATGGCGCGAAATTGTTGCTGAATTGAATTAAGAAGAATCTAACCAAATCTTATATTTCACACTAAATTTTACCCGATTAATAGAAAATGTTAATCGGGTTTTTTATTATTTTCCTTTTTCTATATAGATATGCTTTGTATAAATAGTAGCGTATCTATCATAAGATATCCACAAAGTAAAAAGTAAAGGTTGATTTTATAATTATCAATGTACAAACAATTAAAAACAGACTTGTTTATAATAAACCAAGGACTCGGGTAAGATAAAACAACTGTGTTTATAATAAACCGAGGACTCGGGTAAGGATAAACAGACCTGTTTGTAATAAACCGAGGACTCAGGTAAGGTAAAACAACTATGTTTATAATAAACCGAGGACTCAGGTAAAGTAAAACAACTATGTTTATAATAAACCGAGGACTCAGGTAAGGTAAAACAACTATGTTTATAATAAACCGAGGACTCAGGTAAAGTAAAACAACTATGTTTGTAATAAACCGAGGACTCGGGTAAGGATAAACAGACTTACTTTGGAAGAATGCCTACGAAGTTATATACATCCAACTCTAATAAAAAAGGTCGTCTTTCCAGACGACCTCACACAAAGAGACAAATAAAGTACTCAAAACTTTATTTCAAAACTATTTTTTTCGTTTCAACTTTATCGGCAGATTGTATTTTTACGATGTAAATTCCAGCCGAAAGTTTACTTAATTGTATTGTTTTATTTGTAAATGATGAAGTTGGTTGATAGCTTTCCTGATGCACCAATTGTCCATTTATCGCATAAATTTGAATATTTAATGGAGACGATTTCGCTTCTTGCGAATTGTACACCAAACCAATTGTTTTCGGTTGAGAAGCGGTATAAATATCAAACTTCGTTTTGGCTAATTCTGTTGTTCCTAAATTAGCTGTTACATTTTCGTAATCGAATGTTATTTTTCCTGTAGAAGATCCTTCAAACGTTTTGAAAACCAATTTATAAATCTGATTTGTAGATGTATTTTTGATAAAATGATTCGTAGGATTCACTACATAAGACCAACCCGATAAGGTTTTCCAATTATATCCAACTGCATTAATATCTGCTACATAAGCCATATCATCAGTAGGATTTCCAGATTCTGTTTTCGCCACTTTGATCAAATCACTTTGCAAAACTCCCGTTACCGTATACATCACAACATCACCCTCATTCGTTGTAAGTGGTGTAACATATTTTGTAAATTTCAAATCCCATTTACTTTGGTCTGGCTCTGGTGTAACTGCTTTATCAGTCAATAAACTATAATAATTGAACAAATTTGTTGGATTGGTTTTATGCGCAAGATTTACTTTTGTATCAGCCGACCAAGTTCCATTTGTCAATTTAGAATACGTAAAATTATATTCGCCTAAAGGAGCTGCAAAATTATCTATTTTCAATTTCACATATTCTCCTGTTGCATATTTCAATACAAAAATGATTGAACCATTTACGTAATGATTTGCAATACTATAATTACCCCAACCATATGTCGCAGAACCATTATTGAAAGCGCCTTTTTGCCAATCTGTGTCCGAATTGTACAAAGCTGTCCACGTAGATAAATTAGCAACATCAATACTATTCCATTTTGAGACATCATTCGACGCTTCGTAAACTTCTATCCCTGCGCCATCGTTTACTCTAATTCCTGTAGACATATTCGATTTTCGATAAAATGATATCTCCCAATCGTTTCTATTTACAGAATTCGTCGATTGGTCTGCCAATCCGTAATAAACATCATTTGTATAACCAGCACCCATAGTAACTTCGCCTTTTATGGTTTGAGCATTTATTACAACAGATGTTAGAATGATTGATGCTAAAAGTGTAAATTTGTTTTTCATGATATAATAATTTTTTAATTGTTAATCAGAATTAGAACAGTCAATCCGAGAGATTACACTCTGACCCGTATGACTCGGATTGACGCATTCTAACCACTAATAATGAGTATGTTTATGATAAATTTATTTGATAAGTTTATATTCAAATTTTGGATAACCTCTCACACCAGAAGCATTCAGAAAAGCTAACATTTTAATTTTGTAATAATTATTTTCTGCATCTTTGATGATATAAAATCGATCCGAAAATAATTTTTGAGGTGCAGTAACTTGTCGCCAAGAATCACCAATTGCACGCTGATCGTCTAAAAATTTTGTTTCATCAATCATCGTTTCATTAAATTTTTCGTAGGTAATTTCATTGGTTACATCTACACGATAGGCTTTTGCACCCGCTTTCAAATTATTGACCACATAATCCGAATATCCATACGAACCATTTCCTGTAATAAGATTAGTAAAAACTGTAAAGTTTAAATCCCATTCTAATTTTGAAGGTTCAACATTTACAAGATCATTCGTCGTAAAACTGAAGTGAACAAAATTGTACGTTGTCGTTTTTGCAATTACTTTTTCTTTGTAAGTCGTATCATCCAAATCTGCATATTGCATCACATATTGCTCGTCTTTTTTGATGAATTTCACTTTTTTCCAACCGCGCGAATTTCCAGCAACAGCTGCCGAACCAACCGCAGGCGTTGAAGTTCCCACTTCGTAACCCAAATTCAGTAAATAAACTGGATTATCCGACTCTTTAATTTCCCCAATCGCTGTTTTCAAAATATCTCCAGCAGGATCGTCAACATATTCTTTGTTCGAATCTGTAAATGTACCTACCGCAACTTCGTTGATTAATTTCCCAACCGATGCTTTTGTTACTTTCGACAAATCGGTTTCGTCCAACGCTTTTACCGCCATATAAATAGAAGTATTTAACATCACGCGGAAATTTGTTCCATTATAAAACCCTAAATCCCAAGAATCTCTTTTTACCTTTGTTTGCGTTCCTTTACTTAAGTCTACATAAACTTGATATTGCTCATTTGGTCCGCCAATTTCCACATCCATTGTTCCTCCAATCGAATTTTCGAAAGAGATTTTTGTTGACGAATATCCTTGAATAATCGCTGATGGATAATCAATTTTTGTAATTTCAAACTGAATCGTTTTATCAGAACGATCAAATGGATAAATCAAATTCTTAAACGTAAAACTTGTTGACGTTTCACCTTTTTTGATTGGTATAATAATTTCTTGATTTGTAACTGCAACAGAAGTTGAATAATCAACATTATAAGTAGCTTTATCTTCGGTTATTTTAATATGAATTTGTCCATCTTGTTCTGCAACTTTAGAATAAATTAGATTTATTGTTTTCTCATTATCAATCTTACTAAAATCGATGCTTGCATCCTTAAAAGCAACAACAAAATCTTGTCCAATTGGATTGTTTTCATAATTACATGACCACAAAAAAGAAAGACTAAACAATAGGATATATATAAATATTTTTTTCATGATTTTTTGATTAATTAATTCCTAAATTGAAGGTAAGTTTAGCAAAATACGAACGTCCATATCCATACAAAATACTTGTAGAACCTTGGCTATGCGCACCATCATTTCCAGATGAACTGTTCAAATACTTTACATCAAAAAGATTTCTTGCACCAATTGTTAAACTAAGTTTTTTGTTCCAAAAACTTTGTCTTATTGACGCATCTATCCAGTTAAAAGCTTCTTGTTTACCTTTTACTAAAATTTGTTCACTTGTATTTGACGGATTATTTTTCAAGACAAATTGCTCTTGAGCTCCATTGTATTTATAGAAAAGTGAGAAAATTGTATTGGTTTTTGGCAAAGTGTACGAAACATTTGCATTGATTTGCGTTGAATAGAAATATTTATTTTTAACTGAATTTACAGCAACTGCTTCATCAATATCTTGCTTGATGCCTGTCAACGTAAAACCAACTCCTCCCGAAAATTGATGGACTTTGAATTGATTCAAATACGTAATACCTTGTACATCGTAATTATCAATATTACGATATTGATATTTCAATGGAGATTCTTCGACAACAATCAAATCAATCTTATCTTTCAGATTAATTTTCCACAACGATACTTTTTGCTCTAATGAATTATTTTCTCCGATATACCAATTCTTTTTTAAGTGAACAAAAGCAGAAACTCCTTTTTCTGGATTCAGATTTTCGTTTCCTTGCACATTATGATTGACGTCTACGAAATACGAATACATTTCCTCATAATTTGGCAAACGTGGTGAAGTACCAACAATCGCGCGCAATTCCCATTGTTTTCCAAATAGATATTTCGCACTCAAACTCATCACATACTGCTTATCAAATTGCTCCGAAAACATCACGCGAGCGCCTGGACGAAACGAAAGTTTATCATTTAGATTAATTTCAGAAGAAGCAAAAAAATCATACGTTCCTAATTTTCTTTCTATAGGTTTTTGGAAAAATTCTCCTGCCGAAGTTGAAGCAAAACCTTTTGTTTGATCGATTTCATAACCAAATTGAAAATCGAAATAATCATTTTTATTGATAAAATTGCTGAACATCCCTTTCGAATAATACACTTTTCGACTTTCATATTCGAATTTGTTTACATCATGTTCAACACCTTCAAGAATTTCATAATTATACGATTTCAATTTTCTTTTTTGTTCTTGATACGAAAACGAAACATCATAATTAATTGCTTTTCTAAATCGTCCTGAAGCATTTAAGTGATTGTAAATACGATCTGTTGTGTACACTCTATCTTTTCCAAAATAATCTACCGTCGCAGTTGGCGCATTCGGTGCAAGAGTTGGATTGGGATCGTAATACTTAGTTTCTTCGTTGAAATATTCGAATTTATAAAACAAACGATAATTGTCTTTTTTATATTGAACAAATGCCTTTGCTGCATTTTGTTCTTTTGGCAACCATTCGTATCCTCTCAATCCGTCATTATTAGGATAATTCTTTCCTTTTTTATCATCAAAAAATCCTTGAAAATCATTACGTGAAAAACTTAAATTAGCGTAGATTTTGTCTGAAAATTTATGCCCGATTTTCAAGGATTGTATATGTCTTCCTTTATTTTTCCAATTGTATTCATCTCCAATTGTTTCCTCTTGCAAAGTCGCAGAAATATCAAATTTATTCTTCCCTCCTTTTTTAGTAATAATATTGATTACTCCCGCAATAGAATTTGCTCCATATTCCACTCCCATCGCACCTTCTACGATTTCTATTTGTTGAATATCATCTAAGTTAATCTGCGTTAAATCGGTATTATTCCCTAAACCTTCGTCGTTAACTAATGGAATATTGTCCACCAAAATTTTGAAATATTGTGCATCCAAACCAAACATTTGCACCGTCGATTTTCCTGTAGAAGAACTCGGAATAATATTCATATTCAATGTTTGATTTAAAACATCTGCCAATGTGTTTCCTGCTTGTCTCTCGATCATTTCTTGCGAAATCACTTTTACTTCGTAAATAGATTTCTTGACCGATTGCGCATTATATTGCCCAGAAATCACGGTTTGTTCCAAATTAATCGTCGAATCTTTTGGAAACGAATTAATTTCTTGAGCCTGTAGAATTAGTGTTGTAAGTAAGCTTAGTAGAAAAAAGCGCCTCTTCATTTGTCCTTAATTTTATTATTTAGAATTAGTCTAATAATTAATAAGACAAATGTAAACGAATTTTTTAATTTATTTTTATTTATTCTAAATTAATTTATTGAATAGTGATAAAAATCGAGCTTCGTCTTCTAATTCTGATAAAAGAATGAGATGTTAAAACATTATTAATCAATTTAATTGTTAAAGAATTAAATTAAGGAAAGTAAAAATTGAACGAAATTAAAACGAATTATTTTCGTTTAGGTTTTGTTTTCGTAACAGCAAAATAAGACGCTGTAAAAGCAGACAAACTTTTGTAACCGACTTTATAAGCGATTTCGCTCAATGTAAAATTATTGGTATCTATTAATTCAATACTTCTTAGAATTCGGACAAGTTGCATATATTTTTGAAGTGTAATTCCTGTTTCTTGTTTGAAAATTCGTTGCAAATTTCGAGCAGACATATTCGCTTTATCTGCTAATTCATTTAGATTAAAATTTGTGTATAATGAGAATGAATATATTCACTTACAGGAATTAAACGTCTATCAACAAGAACTGGCAATTCTAGATTATGGTTTTCATCGCAAAAATGAGGCAAACTATACAACATCGAATTTAAGAAAATCTTTTGCTCCTCCTCTTCAACCAAAAATTTATTCCATTTTGAAGCGTATAACATCATTTCCTTTAGAATCGGCGGTGCAACAAAAACATGGATATCGTTGTAAAAATCTTCCTTAAAAACTTCTTTAAATAAAATCAACATTGGATTGACCGTTTTCGCCTCGGAAGTTGTACGATGTAGCTTATTTGCAGGAATCCAAATCACTTGATTTTGAGGAACTAAATAAATCTTTTGTTCGATATAAAAATATTGGTAACCTTCTTCAACATAATTCAATTGGAAATAGTCATGCGAATGAACCTCATCTGCATTTTTACGATTTTTCTCGTACCAAACGTATGTATTGGTTGTCATATGATCCGAATATTCTCCAATAATTTGTTGTCGTACTTCATGACTT
>NZ_DKSQ01000030.1:0-12331 GCF_002472765.1 Empedobacter sp. UBA7252 | reverse complement strand
CAAATCGAACCGTAGTATCCAGTTGGAAAGAAAATACGTATGATTCATTCCTGTTCTGAATAAGGTACAATTGTATTTGTCGTCTAGGCCATATCTATCTTTCACAAAATCTCCTAATTGTCTGGCAGAAAGAGTAGAGGCTATAACCGGAAATGTTGTCATTTTTTTTTGGAAGTTCGTATTGGTTTTTTAGATACTAAAAGACAAAAAAAGCTTGCAATTCATATTGCAAGCTTTTTTTAAGTTTTAATCTTTCGATCTGTAGCCCGTAGGGGAATCGAACCCTAATTGCATTAATCTATTTATCAGTTATTTACAAACCTTCCATTTCCCTACTCACCGAATAACTCACTGGTTTGACATACATTTTAGCTGCAAGTTCTTGATAGCTAAGTTAGGAAAATTCTTTCAAGTAATGAAAAGCAAGAATACTATTTAAGCTAATATAATACTTACTATTTATCTACGAACGTGAATGCCAAAATATCCCCCTATTAACTTTATAATTATTCGTTTATTAAGGAATGATGAAGCTCATCCTTAACCAAACATTTTTCTAAAATAAAAAGCTTATCTTATTTGAGCCCAAGTTTAGCAATCTTATCGCCCAATATGAGATGTTTCATCTCTTCTTCAATATCTCTAAAATTTTCTTTACCCGTACTCTTAACTACCTGTCCATTTTTTAGGAAATGAATTCGATCGCAGCAATCATGTAGTGTTGAGAAAATATGTGAACTTATTAGTACAATTTTTCTTAATTCTTTGAGATGATGAATTAAGGCGGTCACAATAATATTGCTCTGGAGATCGAGGCCATTAAAAGGTTCGTCGAAAATAAAATAATCATTATCCTGCAGCATGACTCCAGAAATCGCTAATTTTTTTTTCATACCCGTCGAATAATTCGCAGCATATTCACCTAGCGGAAGATCGAATATATTTTTCTCTTCAAAGTTTGGCTCTGGCACTTTCCTGCTATGACAAAGCAAACGAAGATATTCTTCTCCGGTAATTTTTGGAAAAAAATAAGGGTCAGTATCTAGAAAGCCTATATGATCCTTCGTTTTTTCAAACTCCGATTTAACTATTCCTTCATAACTTTCAATACCAGCTATGCATTTAAAGAGGGTTGACTTGCCTGCGCCATTGTTACCAACAATGCCATGTACTTCTCCTCTATTAAAGTTCAAATTGATATCACTCAAAATAATTTTCGAGCCGTATTTTTTTGATAAATTCTTTACGGTAATCATTTCAATATTTCTTTAAGGCTAGTTCGCGATTTAACATAGAAATAAGGCATACACACAAGCACAAGTGGAATAAAGATTAAGGCAATAATAAATAAGACAAATATCGGTAAAGGCATTCTATTAGGAAAATAAGTGTATTTACTCAATAACCCTGATACTATTGATACATAACCAATGATTTGCACAATAATTAAGATTAAAAATTGATCACTAAAGGCGATACCAAGTGCAATAGCAATAGGTAACGACAAGACAGTTGAATATAATATCAATATTTTGACTTTATTTAATAAGAATTGAGAGAATGTCATTGAATAAATCCATACATAAAAGTGGCTTTCTGGATCCAAGTAGAATGAAAAACTAATTATCTGAATAATTATTAATGAAAAAACACCTAAATTAAAATTTCCAACAGTAATGCTAATACCGCAGATAAAATAGGATAATAGGATTATCAAAAATGTTTTTCTAAAACCCACTATAAATTCATAAGGAAGCTTATAGAATGGTGTTGGAAGCACATAAGTAGCTTTTCTCCCTTCTTTTATAAAGATTAAAAGACCATTAGCGATCATTATGATAACAGGAATCAACAATTTCCCATTTACAATCAAGAGCAAAATAAATGGTAGTCCCACTATGATATTTTCAAGAGCCCTTATTAAATAATAATGTCTATTTGAAAAGTTAAATTTTAAAAATATATTCCTAGAACTACCATTTAAGCAAAAAGTTAGCACCATCGGGATAATAGCGTACACATAAGGTGTGTATGAGGCTTTTAAGATTATATACTGTGAAATAACAGTAAAACTTATCAATATTAAAAGACCTACTAGAAGTGGGTTCATCCCACTATTTGCTAAATAACGCAGAATTATGCGGCTTTGTAACGTAAAATAAAACTTCATTTTCTAAATTACTTTACATTTATTTATAACGATTGAATCCATGTTTTAAAAATAGTACTTACGATTAAAAATCATTGCTGTGCTTGAACTGACACATAGTATTTATAAAGGAAGTCATAAAGCACCATTTCATAAGTACGTTCCTTACAACCAATAAGACGATTCAGCATCATATGAATCAAGCTTGCTATTATACTCTCTTCAGTTACATTTGATATTTTATTTTCGCGTACCTGTTGTAACTCTTCAACATAGGGTTTAAGTAATAAACATCTTGATTTAAGAAGGCTATTGATATTCATTCGTAATCCCGACGATGATGCCCCAGTCAACATATTTGCAATTAAGGATTTGTGATTTCTATATTTAAGATTAATTTTATCCCTCATAACCTTATTTACATTAAACTCGTAAAAAAAGCTTTGTCTACTTTTATTAGTAAATTCGATCTTAGCATGTAGATCTAAGCCGAAACTATTTAAATAATCATCCATCCCCTTAATTCCGGCTAGCCATTTTTCAGTTTCATTTTCAGATATTATATTTACCAAAGCCAAGGTGATATCACTGTCCAGATTAAAAATAGATTCACATAATTCGATCGAATTACTTCCATAGCGATCGATTTCTCTGATATATGTATCTAACTGAACTTTCCAAATTGTTTTCGCAATACTTGGCCTTTCCAGAAAAGACTTTATTAATTGTATCAATTTACCTACATCAGTATAATTTATTAGGTGAAACCTTATTCGAAGATGAGGCTCGGGATCCGCATACCTAATGAAAAACCATTTATCAATCAATTGTTGATTCTTCAAAACATCCACTATGTTTTTTACACAACTCGATAATATTTGATCACCACTTTCCGAGTTACAATAGAATTTGTAATACACCCATTCCGAGCCTAAACCAAATGCATCAGTAATATCATTTTGTTCAGATTCATAACCATACTGCATAATATTACCATTTCTAAATGAAGTATCTTTCTTTATAAAACTAGCTACGCACTGATTCATATATGAGCCTGAAGAATCCTCTTTCCACAAGAATTCTCTTAATGGAATAAAACCTCTTTGCCTTATCGTTTGCAACCATGATCTAATTGATAATACATTGTGAAAATCTACAAGAAGTTCATTGTCTCCTTCTGCATAAACTACCTTTTCAGGCAACTTGTACTCCATACGTAATGCTTGAATATTCTCAAAGAGTGCCTGTTCTGAAAGGTTATATAGGTGTTTGAAATTATCTAAAGTAAAATTCCAAGTTGCAGGGGATATAATTACGTTTTTAAAAGTTATGCGCGGCAGAAAAAAATAAAGCGACGAAAGCCCTCCCCATGAAAAATTTATAATCTTATTATTAGAGGTATGGTTATATAAATCTCCAAAAAAATGATACAGTGGAATAGAATTATCAAAGTGGTTGTGCATATGGCTTTTGGTAGGGATAATTCTTTTTCCAAGATTTTTAGAAAATAATATAATTTCATCATTTTCGATTTTGATATAGATATCGGTCATTTCAATTCTTTGGTCACCTCTTAGCGATGATTTAGCCAGATAAGGTATCTCATAGTTTCGAATTTTCGGATGCATGATAACATTACTGGCTCTAGCGTCTGGCTGATGAACAAAATCTGCGAAAATTACTCCTGGATTCTGTTGCTCTTCCATTTTTGCGATGTCTTTTACTATATTAAAAATCGAGGAGTTGCCATTTGCAAATCTAGCTAGAACCGGGATAGCAGATGGGCCAACCATTCCATCTAGCACTATTATATTTTGTTCTTTATTAATTACTTTAAATAGTAAGGAAAAAGATGGAGGAAAATCATCCCAATTAATTTGAGAGACATCAAAGTCCGCTTCATTAAGTTCGATGCTATATTTGCTATTGTAATTGGCTTCTTTTAGCAATTCAAGCATCCATTTATTTGATTTTTTATAAGTAATATTTACGTCTTCCGATTGCCAATTTTGGGAAATATCTGATACTAGGGGAGCAAATATTGAAGGGTTGTTTACAGGGTACCCTATTCCATTCTCATAATCTAACACCTCAGTTAACAATACGGATTTCCCGTCGTATCTCTCTTTAAATTTTTTCTTAAACTGTATTAAAGAATCAGATGCAGATGTCGCATTCATATGCATAGAATTAAGAAGAAGGAGAGCTTCACAAAGCTGTTCTTTAATTTTCCAGTCTAACATTATCGTTTCCGAAGAACGATAACTATCTACATGAAATACTCTTGTTTCATCAACTGGAACGTCAAAACGTTTTAAAATATTTATTATGTCTTTATAAGCTTCAACTTTATTTCTTTTATTATCATCCAAACTCTCCAAACTTAATTTGACTTTTTGCAACTCCGAAATTATATTCAAAATTTGATTTTCCTGATCTTTGAAGTTTTTATTATGTAGAATCTTGATAATATTTTCCAGATGATCTTTCCCTGTGACCTCTATTTCTAGTTCATCTCTCAAAAGTTGTGACGATGTTAATTGGTATAGAAGTCCTAAAATTGTTTGTTTATCAAATCGATCATCCGAAATTGTTGAAACTAAATGAGACAAAGTAGCCCCATTCTTTGCATTTGATAGTATACCTTCTATATACAGGTTATTTTTAATGGCGGAAATTCTGTTCTTGCGTCTGTTGTCTTTATGATAATACTCGCAATATTTAATTTCACTTCCAACCGCTTGAATACTAGAATTGGGATAAAATAATAATCTGGCTCTTACAGCTGGTAAATTGGAAATCTTAGCTGTTAAATCACTTAAGTAGTTCATGTCCAATCGTGTATGACGAAAGAAGTCTTCTTCTGAAAAGTTAAGATACGTTCCTTTATTGCTCCATTTTCCAACTGCGCATGCAGAAAATAGCCCAAACGGTGTACATCTACTGAACATTCTAGAATAATACTTCTGGAGAGAGATTGAGATCTTCGCCTTTTTATCCTCCGCTAAAATACCTAATTTTAATTTTATCATTTCATTATAAAGAACAGGCGAAGCTATATAAATTGCCTCTAAAAAGACTTCATCATTTAACAAACGATCCATGTCTTTGATATCCAAACTATCTCGGAAGGAATATCTTGGAATTCTAACAACTATGTCGTCTTTTATTACGTATGGGAATTTTGTCATATACAATATATTCTTTTTACTTTGTCTATAATCCGTTCTTTTGCAATAACTCGAAATAATAATCCTCATTTTTTATTAATTCGAAGTGCGTTCCCTCTTCCACTACCTTTCCATCTTTTAAGACAATAATCTTATCCGAACTGAGAACGGAACTTAATTTATGAGTTATTATTATTACCGTTTTTGACATATTCAATAGGTCTTTTATGATATTTTGGACGTAGCTGTCGCTAAAACTATCTAGAGAGGAGGTAGCTTCATCTAAAATTAAAATTTCAGCGCTCCTATACAAAGCTCTAGCTATAGCAATTCTCTGCCGTTGACCTCCTGATAGATTAGTCCCATTTTCTCCTATATAAGTAAATAGCCCATTATCTAAACTCTCAATAAAGCCCATGAAACCCAGATTTTTACATATAGAAATCACCCTATTAACATCAGGTTCTTTATCACCAATTGCAATATTTTCAATAATACTACCTGCGAACAAAACAATATTTTGCGGCACTACACTGATTACATTCCTAAGTGATTCATTTGATAAATATTTAATATCATAGTCTCCAATGCAAATCCGTCCTTGGCTTAATGGGTACATGCTTTGTAATAAATTTATTAAGGTGCTCTTGCCAGAACCGCTAACACCTACAATTGAAGTTAACTTTCCCTTGGGTATAGTAATTGATAGATCTTGGAAAACCATAGCTCTTGAACCATATCGGAAAGTAATTTTCTCAAAAACAATATTTCCTATCATCGCCGGACTAATATCAATAGATTTTGTCTCTTGATCTGCGTCCTGATCTAAATTCATTATTTCAAACAACCTATCTGAAGCTATGAGCGCTTCATGGATTTGCTGATTTACTTTAACTAGGCTGCTAAGGGGGCCTGTGAAATAAGATAATAAGGCGAAAAATGAAAAAAGTTCTCCTGGCGTAAGTTCGCTATCAAATATATAATTTGTACCTACCCAGAATAGCAAGACTGATAATGATTTAGTGATAAAATCTGAAAAAGAAGCTATATATAAATTAGTAATTGCAATTTTGTAGATACTTCTTAAAAACGCGATAAATCTCTCCTCAGTTTTTTCTTTTGCATACACTTCTAACCCAAAGCTCCTTATGGTTTCCATAGAGTTTACACTTTCCACTAAATGACTACCAAGCTCCGCTGAGTTTTCCATAGAATTACGTACATTTTTCTTATTTAGTTTGTCACTGAATATATACATTGTTATATAAAAAGGAATTATTACTGCCATCAATAGCGCAAGTCTCCAATCATATATAAACATCATGATGAAGGAAAAAAAGACAATTCCAAAATTGACCAGTATTGTTACTAAAACTTCATTTATAAAGACTCTAATTTTAACTGCATCATTGATCCTACTAACAATTTCACCTACTCTCATATTGTCGAAAAAAGCCTGAGGTAGATCAAGTAAATGTGTATAATATCCAAGTATTAGTCGTAAATCGAGCATTTGGCCCAACTTAATTGTGAAAAGTGTTCTGATAAATCCAATGGTTACCTGAGTTACAATAACGAATAGCATTATTAAACCTAAGACGTTCAAAAGGTTCCCGTTGAAGTTCGGTATAACAAAATCTGTAATTTTTTGAATATATATCGAATTACCTAGGCCTAGTATAGTGTAGAGTAATGCCCCCAGAATAATTTGAAAAATGAGACTCGCTTTTGGCTGTAGCAATTTCCAATAAAGAAGCTTTTTGGAAACATTTAAACTCCCACTTTTAAAATCACTATTTGGACTTAGCACTATCAATATAGAGGTCCATTCTTTATAAAACTGCTCCCTCTTGTATTTAATGATCTTGCCAACCTCGGGATCCATTATTTTAAAATAGGTTTTCGTTGCTTTATAAATAACTACATAATGGGGGAATTTTTCTTTTGAATTGATATGAGCAATACATGGGAATGGCATCTCGAGCAAATCGTCCTTACTACATTTTACTCCTTTGGCATCAAATCCAATTTTCCTTGCGGCCTCTACAAGCCCTAATAATGTCGTACCCTTCTTGTCTGTATTCGCTAATTGCCTTGTTTTAGCTATAGGAATCTTAAGATGATAATACGCACAAATGCTAGCAAGACAAACCGCTCCACAATCAAAGGCGTCGTGCTGCTTAAGATTAATTTTCATAAGGAATTATTGTGTTGTTACGTTGGGATTTAACCAATTGTGCATTTTGTCAAAAATTAATTGCCAAAGACTCCGTTCAGTTAATTCAAAATTGGCTGTTGATGTCATACCTTTCTTAATGATACCTTTTCGACCGTTGCTTAACTTTAAAAAACTGGTTTCTAGGCTACATTTTACAACGAAGAAAGGCTTATTCTCCATCATTACAACTTCGTCATTTATTTCGACTACTCTTCCGATAAGAGTTCCCCAATCGATATAGCTAAAAGCGTCCAGTTGCAATCTTACCTTTTGATCTAAGGAAATAAATCCAATATCCTTAGGCGAGACATAACAAACTGCAATCAATGAACTGGTCGGGCTAATCTCTCCGATTTGCTGCCCTAGCCGGACAAAAGACCCCTGCTGAACTCCGCTACTTCTATAAATTGTTCCTGATATATTAGCTATAACCACACTACGTACGTTAGCGTCTTGAAATTGAATAATTTGCTTATCTATGTTACTCAACTCTTGTGCTAAACTGTACTCATCAGAACTAAAGCGAGATTTAGACTTTTCAGCTAACATCTCCAATTCACTTTTGACTCCATCATATCTCAGCTTTTCAACCTCCCATTCACTCGCTGAAATTACCTTTCGATTGAACAAAGTCTCACTTCTTTCAAAATCTTTTGCTATTTTTTTATACCTAAACATGATTTCCTTCTTTTGGAGAAGCATTTGATCGTATTCTATTTGATACTTTCGAGTTCGAAAATTAGGACGACCATCGAAATTAGAAATCGAATTAAATAGTTTCAAATCATTAAGGTTATCCAGCAATAGTTTTTTCTGATTCTGAAGGACATTTATATTACTTTTTTGAGCACTATTGTCTATCCAAAATAGTGTATCTCCGGCATGAACTCGCAAATTATCTTTAAAACTCAATTTTGTAATCTTTCCTTCAACAGTTGCCATTACAACCTCGTTTGTCAAAGCTGTTTGAATTATAGCAGGAGATGAAGAGTTTATAGTGACCTTAATAAACGGTAAGGCAGAAACCGAAATTATAACCAGAGCCAATAAAAAGATATATAGAACTTTAGATGATGTAGATATCTCTCCTAAGTAAAATATTTCCCTATTTTTTATTTGCTCATATTCGCATAAAGGTTCAGACATTTATTATTATTTACAGTACTTGTAGATTATTAACATATTATTTAATCATATCTAAAGACAACTTTTCCAAGTCTTTCTTTGCTTAAGAAAGATCTCTCAATAAATCCTTTAATATCTCCTTTAAAAACAGAATCTATAACCACTTGTAGCCTGCCTGTAATATAATCCTCTACGGCTCTTGATAGATTCTCAGTAGTTCCTAAACAGTTCCCAAGAATAGATAGGTTGTTCTGAATTATTCTCGCGAAGATCAGATTAATTTGCACCAGTTCATTTTTGATTCGAAACTGTTCGGCTACACCACAAGAAATATATTTCGCCCCCATGTTCATCACTTCCAAAATTTTAAAAAGATGGACATCTGCAAATGGATCGATTATATAATCGAATCCTCCATTATGAGCTACAAACTTGTTTATTTCGGGATTCTCTAAGATATTGTCTACACTTTCCGTTAAAACAAAAAAATCATCTAGTCCTATGTCAAGAAGCTTCTTTCGGTGTCTCGGATCTCGGGATGTCCCGAAAACTGATACATTCATATTTTTTAATGCATTCAGTGCAAAAAGAGAAGTATTAGAACTTATTCCTGTTATTAAGACTTTTTTCCCTGTCTTTATGTCTAGTTTGTCAATCATTGAATAAGTAGTTTGTGCTCCGATCGTAAATGCTGAGGCAACATTATCCTCCAGCAAGTCAGGTATTTTAAAAAGTTTTTCCGCAGGCAAAATTTCAATTTCTCTTGAAGCGTGGTTCGTTGGTAGGCCTGGTGTAATATCTGGCGAATTAGTAAAGGGATACTCTCCGTTAGGTATCACTCTATCCATTAATTTTAGATTTTTGACATTTTTTCCAACACCAATAACGGTTGCAACAAATTCAGAACCTATAGCATAATATTTTATTTCGTTTTTCAGCATTGATATTTTGGAATATGCATTGAGCATCGATGCTATCTCTCTGTAATTACAAGAAAATGCGGTTTTTTTTAACAATACATGATTTGGATATAGTTCCGGATCGAAATGGGGATCTTCACTTTCAATTAAAGCATAATTGATTATATGACCGTCCAAGGATAAACTTCCATTAAAAATACACTTGCTATAGTAATTCTCGAAATTACTCGAGCAGACGACAAGACTTCTCATTAATAATATTATATAATTTTAATAATCATTTTTTTAACTCGTACATTGAAGTAAAAAACTTCCATAATCTTCAATATCAATTATAAATTGAAGTAATTAGTATTTTTAGAAGTAAAGTGAAATTTAAGCTAAATACAATTTTAAAACATCATATTACAAAATCAATATGACATGATGTTAAGGGTACAAAGCTAAAACCACCTACTAGAGGTATCTTTCTTTGGAATAATTAGACGAGAGTTAACATATAACTATAATCTTGTGCTAAGTTTTATGACACTTATCCCGAGAATACCTTTATTGTTTGTATTTAATCAGTTTGCTATTGCAATATAACTGTGGTTTATCTCAAGTTTTAATAATATTAAAGGAAAGAATGGAACCATTTGCCTGATTTATATTCGATTAGGTAATACATATCCAATGAAAAATCATTTAGCTCATTTTTGAGCCCTACAGAATCTGAACATCGGATCTATTAGCTCGCTTATAATTTGTAAATTTTACTCTCATATATAAATAAAAACATAAAAAAACAGATAAGACTAATAATACATATATCCATGGTAGTATAATGCGGTAATTACTTCTAAATGTTTGGTTTTCCCTCAGAAAGATATGAATTATTACAAGTTGCAGTCCGACGACAATTGCAGCCTGCGGGAGCACCCAGCCTAGAATATATTTATTCCTTTGAAATCCTTTTGGATAATCCAAAAATACATTCCACTTCTTTGAAATAGATAAATATTCGGCGCCGTAATATTGATGTAAAGCAAAAGAGTTAAACGAAAGGCCATTAACCTCCGGGTTCATATTGCTTTTATTAAATATATGGCTATATAGTAGCCAACTAATTAAGATTATCCCAACAAACTGACATATTAATATTTCCGCCCAACCAAAATTAAAATAAACCACCAGCGGATTTCCTTCTTTACTCAAATTGGGAGTATATTGATATGTGAATACTATATCTACTAATCTGGTCAATAATAGTAACAGAATTGATAAACAATATTTTATCCACTTTATATTTTTACTATTCATATAAAAAATATTTAAGGTCATCAATAGATGACCTTAAAACAAAAATTAATACGCAGGGTAAGGTATTAGAGTCAATGTTATTAATAGACTAATACTAAAACATGCTGGGGTAGTACCACCATCAATCGCAGCCATTTCGCTATCGGACAATTCTGAAACAGTGCGTTTTTCAAACAAAGGATTTTTGCTATCTTGTAGCTTAGTATCTAACGACAATTCGTTAATTTTTTTCATTACAATTTTATTTAATTTTCCGTCGCTTTGGATTAGGCTTTGACAATGCCTACTTGTTATTTATTTAGGTTTACAAGAAAACTCCTAATTTGTCGGCCAAACAAAATGCTTTAATTATCCACGCTAATATAACCCTACCCTTATGTATAAAATGATTAATACTTTTTTATTGATTGTAAATACTTAACTTATCTGCAAGATACTGTCTGTGTATTACCTTTATGTTTAATAATCTTTATGTATTTATTACTATTGTTTATTATATAGCAACATTATTTAAATCAAATACAAAAAATGACGCTTATTGATATCAATTCAAGTGTATTAATATACAATTAGTTATATCTATGGAGTTGATGTTAACTATAAATCTATTAATGCATGTATTAAACCTTTTTAATATACATTACCTTCAACTTCTAAAACAGAAAGTAAGTAATTGTCGCTTGAACATGCTTTGCTTAAACCTTTTTTAAAGAGATTTATTTCTTTTTCGTAATTAGAATGATTTAACAACAAGTGATCTAAATTTTGTCTAATATTTTCTTCACTAACACTCTTTATACTTCCTGCTAAACCCAATTTTTTATAATGCAGTTTTTTTGAATTACCGATTTGATCTACAAAAAGAGGGTAAGCTAACATAGGAACATTAGCTTCAATACTTTCCTTGATAGAGTTTAAACCCGCGTGTGTTATAAATAATTTAGTAAAGTTTAAAACGTATCTTTGTGGCACATAATTGAATATTGAAATATTGCGCAGAGACTCGAATGCATCATTAGACCAAGGCACTTTACCACAAGAAAAAATAGTTTGAAAACCTTCATAATGATCAAGGACCTGATCTAATAATGTCAAAAAATTTAATATTTCCGAATACATTTTGTTACCAAATAGGGTTCCAAATGATACATAAATTATTGTTTTGTTACTTTTTAATATTTTATCGAGGGCCTCATCAACGTCTAAACTGGTTCTTTCTTCTGCTTCCTTAAAAGAATTGAGATAGAATTGTTGTTGATTTTGCTTTTTGTTGAAAAATTCCAATTCCAATGGAGCCATAATTAATGTGGGAATATTGGTGATTGTGAGGTGCATGTAATTCTTTTTATTCAATCGATAAACCGAAGGTAAACCTGCTTTGGAAATTTCAGTAGCAAGGGAACTTATATTATCATTGCCTAGATATTTGCATATTCCGCACTATACT
>NZ_DKSQ01000105.1:0-33688 GCF_002472765.1 Empedobacter sp. UBA7252 | reverse complement strand
TATTTAATATGCACAACGGGTTAACTATAATAAATTATTTTACACTAAAAGTCCAGAGAGTAAAAATCGTTATGAATTTCAAAATGAATATAAAATATCTAAAAAATTGAAAGATAATTGGTATTTATTGGAACGAATTGAGTAATACAATTTCAAAATTTATTGCTTAAACTGTATCTTTGCATCGATTTTAAAGAAGCAAATGTCCAATTATTTTCAATATTTTAAACATCCAATTACTACGTACGAACTTCCCAAAAAGTTTGATTATCCATTTTATTATGAACCTACTGAAATTGCGAAGCAAGCATGTAGAGAGCTACAAGAATACTTGGAAAATCAAACCGATTTTGAACATAATTTTGGTTTAGAAAATGACCAATCTTCCACTCCAATTGGTAAAATGTTTGGTGTTTTAGTTGTTCGAAATCAAAAGAATGAAGTAGGATATTTAGCGGCAGTTTCAGGTAAATTGGCTAATACTAATCAACACAAATTTTTTGTTCCACCTATTTTTGATATGTTGAATAAAAATGGTTTTTTCTTAGAACAAGAAGAACGTTTGAATGAAATCAATCGTATTTTAGAATCATTAGAAAATGATCAAAACTATCTACAACTTAAAGAAGATTTTATTCAATTTGAAATCAATTCTAAGTTAAAAATTGAAGAAGGAAAACAACTTTTAAAATCAAATAAAAAAGACCGAAAATATCAACGAGAAACAATTTCTCCAACTTTATCTCAAGATGAAATTCAATTTTTTGAAGAAGATTTAGTCAAACAAAGTTTACGTGATAAATATGAATTTAGAATTCTAAATGAAAAACTTGATTCTGAAAAACAGATTTTATTAAGCAAAATAAATGTTTTTAAGAATGAAATCAATTCATTAAAAGAAGAACGAAAAATAAAATCTAATTTACTTCAAAATCAATTGTTTAATCAATATCAATTCTTGAATAAGTTTAAGCAAGAAAAAGGATTATTAGAAATTTTTTCAACAACTGTATTTCAACAACCTCCTGCTGCTGCTGGTGAATGTGCTGCACCCAAATTATTGCAATATGCGTTTCAAAATGATTTAGAACCAATTTGTATGGCTGAGTTTTGGTGGGGAGATTCGCCAAAATCTGAGGTTAGAAAACATGGTCAATTTTATCCAGCTTGTACAGGAAAATGTGAGCCTATTTTAGGACATATGTTGCAAGGAATTGAACTGAATGAAAACTTATTGTTGAAGCAAAATTCAACTGTTGAAGAGTTAGAAATTTTATATCAAGATAATGATTTGGTTGTCATCAATAAACCAGAAGAGTTTCTTTCTGTTCCTGGAATTGAGATTAAAGATTCGGTTTATCTTAGAATTAAACATCAATTTCCATTGGCAACAGGTCCAATTATTGTTCATCGTTTGGATATGTCAACTTCTGGAATTCTTGTTTTGGCGTTAAATAAAGAAAGTCATAAACTTCTTCAACAACAATTCATTAAACGTAAAGTTCAGAAACGCTACATTGCACTTTTAGATGGAAATATTGAGCGCGATAATGGTTTTATAGATTTACCTTTACGTGTGGATTTGGACGATAGACCGAGACAAATGGTTTGTTATGAACATGGAAAAACGGCGCAGACAAAGTATGAAGTCATTGCAAGAAAAGACAATAAAACGCTTGTCTATTTTTATCCAATTACCGGTCGTACACATCAGTTGCGCATGCATGCTTCGCATCGTTTGGGACTAAATGCACCAATTATTGGTGATGATTTATATGGTACGAAAACAAATCGTTTGCATTTACATGCCGAATCCTTAGAATTTACGCATCCGAAGACGAAAGAATTGATGAAATTTCAAGTAGATCCAAATTTTAATCTCTAATTTTGCGAAAGAATACAAAGAATGGAAAATAAAGATTTGACAATACGAGAAGTAATTTATCGCGATATGGATACGTTGATTATGGCAAAATTGAAAAACGGATCTAATATTTCGATAGATGATTTGATCGATATTTCTTCTTATTTAGCTGCAAGTTTGTTCCGTGAACGTTGGAAACAAAAAGGTGAGTTGAGCGAAGAAGAAGTGAATATCGTTTTAGGAAATTTAGGTGATTTTTGCAATGAACATTTTGGTGAATATTTTACGCAACAAGATTTTGATAAAATTGTAAAAATCTCCCAATTATTGTTACAAAAACCTACGTTTGATAACGATTCGAAAGAATTTTTTGATGAAATATTGAAAAAATAAAGAAAAAAATTAAGCATAAAAAAACCACTTTATTTGAAGTGGTTTTTTATTATATCTCGAATTGATTAATCAATCACTTTACAAATTAAATCGAATTCGTACGCTTCAATAATCTCTACATTTACAAAATCACCAACTGGTAAATAGGTATCAATTGCAGAAATCAAAACTTCGTTATCAACGTCTGGCGAATCATATTCTGTACGTCCAATAAAGTTATCACCTTCCTTACGATCAATCATTACTCTAAATTGTTTTCCAATTTTTTCTTGATTCAAATCATACGAAATTTGAGATTGAATTTCCATAATTTCTTCAACACGTTGTTGTTTTACTTCCTCTGGTACATCATCTTCTAAATTATAGGCATGCGTATTTTCTTCGTGAGAATAAGTAAAACATCCCAAACGATCAAATTTTTGCTCTTGTACCCAAGCTTTCATTTCCTGAAAATCTTCTTCTGTTTCGCCTGGATATCCACAAATCAATGTTGTACGAATCGCCATATCAGGAACTTTTGTACGCATTGCGTCTAACAAAGCATTCGTTTTTTCGTGTGTTGTACCACGACGCATTGATTTTAATAATTTTGTTGAAATATGTTGTAACGGAATATCAATATAATTACAAACTTTAGGTTCTTCACGAATTACATCCAAAACATCTTCTGGAAAACCAGCTGGAAATGCATAATGTAAACGAATCCATTCGATACCTTCAATCTTAACTAATTCTTTTAATAATGATGCTAATTCACGTTTTTTATAGATATCTAAACCATAATACGTTAAATCTTGTGCAATCAAAATTAACTCTTTTGTTCCATTTTTTGCCAATTTAGTAGCTTCTGTAACTAAATCTTCGATTGGACGAGAAACATTTCCTCCACGCATCAAAGGAATTGCACAGAAAGAACAAGGACGATCACAACCTTCAGCAATTTTAAGATATGCATAATGACGAGGAGTTGTTGTTAAACGTTCTCCAACCAATTCGTGCTTATAATCTGCACCCAATGCTTTTAATAAAAGTGGTAATTCTCGCGTACCAAAATATTGGTCAACATTTGGAATTTGCTCAATTAAATCTGGTTTGTATCGCTCTGACAAACATCCTGTCACGAAAACTTTTTCCACCAAACCATCTTCCTTACGTTGCACGTAATCTAAAATTGTATCAACACTTTCCTCCTTTGCATTATCAATGAAACCACAAGTATTAATCACCACAATTTCCCCAGATTGCTCATGTACAACCTCTTTCCCATTGGCTTTCAGCTGTCCCATTAACACCTCAGAATCGTATACATTTTTAGAACATCCTAACGTAATTACATTAATTTTCTTTTTTCCAGTCGATTTTGTACGCATTACTCTAATTTAAGTCTGCAAAATTACGAAATATTTGAGAGAACTGACCGAAAAGATTGAATGGAACAAGTATAAATAGCTAAAATAAAAATTTTTAAACCTAAATAACTTTAAAGAGAATAGATTTCTAAACAACTAACTATTTTAGAAAATTAATCAATTATTACGATATTCTACTTGAAATCTATTTAATAAATATATTTTAACGAATTGATTAACAAAATATAACAAGTCATTTATAGTTTAATTTCAACAATAAATGTTAAATTTGAGCTAATTAGTATTTTAAGTTAGATGTCAAAGCAATGCTTTGAAATTAAGAAGGTCAAGATTTCTCTTGACCTTTATTTTTTATATTTAATCGATATGATAATGACTCGGAAAAGCCTTTTTAGGATTCTGTTTGAGAATATTCAACCTGAATTGACTTTCTAAAAATCCATAACCATAATTGAAAAATTGAATTAAAGTTGTTTGAATCGATAATAAACCAACTACCGCAGATTTAAAACGAATAGTTGAGAAAATAAAAATCAAAAACATGTAAATTAACCACAAAACAAATGGGGTTTGAAGAATAAATCGATGTTTTGGAAGAATAAAACTCAACAATAAAAATAAAAATGCAACTAAAGTTCCGACAAAAAATAAGCTTGGAAACCAAAAAGTTGGTTTGATATAATTTGGATGACGTTGATTAAGAATTGGGCGTGCAACTCCAAATTGATAAACTTGTTTCGCAAATTTCTTTAACGAAGTTCTACGTTTATGTATCACTTTCGAATCTTGAAATAATCGCGTTTCAAAATCATTTTCCCACAAACGCATTGATAAATCTGGATCTTCTCCAACACGTAAATCAGCAAATCCACCCGTTTTTTTGTACGCTTTTCGAGAAATTCCCATATTAAAACTACGTGGCTGAAATTTACCAATTTGCTTTTTTCCTCCACGTATTCCTCCTGTTGTTAAGAAAGAAGTCATCGAAAAAGTAATTGCTTTTTGCAAATCTGTAAACGAGTCATCTGCATCATCTGGTCCGCCAAAAGCGTCAACAAAATTAGTTGTCAATTCTTTTTTAACCGATTCAATATAAGTCGAAGGAATAATCGTGTCAGAATCTAAGAAAATGAAATAATTTCCATTCGCTTTTTCCATTCCATAATTTCTTGATTTTCCTGGTCCTGAATTTGTTTTGTAATAATAATGAAGATCTAATTGAGTTTCAAATTTAGCACAAACCGCATCCAATTTATTTTTAGAACCATCATCTACAATAATAATTTCGAATGATTTATCCGTTTGTTTTGTTAAACTTGACAATAATTCTGTCAATTCATCTTGACGTTCATAAACGGCAATAATTATCGAAAGTTTTAAATCTTCTTTTTCCAAAATAAATTATTGATTGAATGATTCTTTCAATTCTAAAGTTACTTTCTGGATTTCGTTCAAATCCTTAAAATGATTCGTTTTGAAAGTAGATTTTGATTGATTCAATTCATGAACAATAGCCAAAATTGTATCCAATGGACTTTGCTCCTCTCCTTTCGAAGTTTCGTCAAAATTAATTCCAACCAAAGAAACTTCTTCAATCATTCCGAACAACCATTCTTCTAAAAAAGTATTCAAATCTATCGAATCAATTTTATGATTTGCCCATTGATTTTGTTTCGCTTTTTCAGCTAAATCTGTATTCGACCAAAAACAAATTACCTCTAAATTAGAGCCATCTTCGTACTCAAATTCTTCCGAATACGAAATAGCAAAACCTTCTTCAGAAGTTAAAAGATATACTTTTTGATCTTGACAAATTTCTTTTATAAATTGACTCACTTCTTTTAATTTTGATTTTTAGTTTTTTTACTTCCTTCGTACATTTCGTATTGTAAAAAGTCGCATTCTAACTTACCGTTAAACACTTTTACCTTTTTCGAAGGACGTAAACCGACATATTTTTTGGCTTGTAAATCTGATGTGATAAACCACGCCAATGTATTTGGATAACTCGATTTTAATGTGTCTCCAATTTGTTTATAAAATTCTTGGTTATTGTTTTCAATACGCTCATCATAAGGCGGATTGAACACCAATAAAACTGGGAACAATTCCTTTTTAGATGTAAAGAAATCTTGATTTCTCACTTCAATGAAATCTTCTAAATCAGCAGATTTTATATTCATCTGCGCGATTTTTACCATCATTGGAGAAATTTCGTAACCTACAATTTTATATTCTGATTCCTTGATTCGATTTAAACGCGTATTACGAATTTGTGTAAACAATGTTTCGTCATAATCTGGCCAGTTCTGAAATGCAAAATGCTTACGATGAATTTGTGGCGGAATATTATTTGCAATCATCGCCGCTTCAATCAACATTGTTCCTGAACCACACATTGGATCAAGGTAATTTCCTTTTCCATCATAACCTGCTTGCAACAACAAACCTGCTGCTAAAACCTCGTTAATTGGAGCTGGACCAGTTTCTTCACGATAACCACGTTTGTGCAAAGATTCTCCCGAAGAATCTAACGACAACGTAATTTTATCGTGTGAAATATGTAAGTTGAAACGTACATCTGGAAAATCTTTATCAATGCTTGGACGACGACCATTTTTTTCTTTGAATCGATCTACAATAGCATCTTTCACTTTAAGCGCTGCGTAATGCGAATGCGTAAAATAATCTGAATGAACAGTTGGATCAATCATAAAAGTTTGATCGACATTTAGATAATTTTCCCAATGGAATTTTTTGAATTTCTCGTACAATTGATGATCATTTTTCGCAGAAAACGAAAGAATTGGCTTCTGTATACGAAGTGCCGTACGCAAGCTATAATTTGCTTTGTACATAAAACCTAAATCGCCATTAAATTCAACCATTCGGTTTTGAATTTTAACATCTGCCGCACCCAACGCTTTTAATTCTTGCGCTAATATTTCTTCGAAACCAAAAAAGGTTTTCGCAATCATTCTGAAATTTTCCAAGGAAATAAAATTTTTACAAAAGTACGGGAAATAAAGGAAATTGAGAAAGGAATAATTGTTTTTCGATATTCTAAACTAATTTATATCTTAACAAAAAATATTTCATGGATCAAGAAACTAAATATGAAAAAATATTGGTTCGATATTATAGTAAGGTTTTAGAAGAAGAAATAGTTGAAACACTTTGGACAGAAACCATAGACAAAGAAAAAGGATTATATAAAATTGAAAATATTCCGTTCTATGGTCCATGTTTTTCAAGTGACGATATAGTATTTGCTGAATATGATAACGATGAAGAATGTTTGACTTTTAGAAAAGTAATTGAATTTTCTGGAAATTCGACAGTTCAAGTTATAATAATGAATGATGAAATTAATAGAGATGATATTAGAAATATTTTCAAGAATTTGAATTGTGAAAGTGAAGCGCTGAATGAAAAATACTTTGTTCTAGAAATTCCTTTAAAAATAAATTATAAATCTGTTTTTGATAAATTAATCGAATTACAAGAAAATGAATTTATTGCTTTTGCAGAACCTGTTTTATCAGAAAAACATCGTGATGAAACCAGATAATAATCTTAATAATATTTCTTAATTTCTATATTTTCCTTCATCGACATTCTTCGTACCTTTCGGCTATTAAAGTTTAATTTTTTAGAATTCGATATAAAATGGAAAAAATCACAGATCGTCTTTCAGCTTTGAGAGAGGTTATGAAACAAAATGGAGTTAGCGCAACAATTATTCCTGGAACAGATCCGCACGGAAGCGAATATTTACCAAATCGTTGGAAAGAGCGTACATGGATTTCAGGTTTCAATGGATCGGCTGGAACTGCAGTTGTAACATTAGAAAAAGCGGCTGTTTGGACGGATTCGAGATATTTTATTCAGGCAGAAGATCAATTAAAAGACACGACTTTTGAGTTGATGAAAATGAGAATGCCAGAAACTCCTTCTATCAACGAATGGATTATTTCTCAATTAAAAGAAGGAGAAGTTGTTGGTCTTAATCCGCAAATGTTTGCGCACAATGCTTTTGCAGAAAATTATAACGAGTTTTCATTCAATCAACTTTCAGTTAAAAATATTGATTTAATTGATTTAGCTTGGCAAGATCGTCCTGCTTTACCAGAGAATCCATTCTATATTTATGATGTAAAATTTGCTGGAAAATCTGCTTCAGAAAAAATTTCGGAAGTGCGCAATGAGATGAAAAAAGCAAATACCAATGTATATATCATGAATTCGTTGGATGAAATTGCGTGGTTATTTAATATTCGTGGAAATGATGTTAACTATAATCCATTGACAATTTCATATGCCGCTGTGGATACAGAAAATGCGTATTTATTTATAGATGAAGCAAAAGTAACTCCAGAAACAAAAACTGCTTTAGCAAATGAAGGAATTACAATTCAACCTTATTTAGCGGTTTACGATTATTTAAAGAAACAAAACGAAAAATCGCATGTATTGGTAGATGGAAATCGAGTTAATCAATCGTTATACGAAGCAATTTCTACTTCTTCAACTATTAATTTAATTGCTTCTCCAGTAACAAATCTAAAATCTGTTAAAAACGAAATCGAACAAGAAGGCTTCAGAAATGCAATGGTAAAAGATGGTGTTGCATTGACGAAATTTTTCATGTGGTTAGAAGAAAATATCGAAAATAACATTAATGAAGTTACAGTTGATGAGCAATTGAAATTTTTCCGTTTACAACAGGAAAATTGTAAAGGTGTAAGTTTCGGAACAATCTGTGGATACGCTGATCACGGTGCAATGAACCACTACTCTGCTTCACCTGAAACTGCTTATACATTAGGACGAAAAGAAATGTTGCTAATTGATTCTGGAGCTCAGTTTTTGGAAGGAACAACAGACATTACGCGTACATTGATGTTAGGAGAACCAACGACACAACAAAAAACAGATTATACCTTAGTTCTTAAAGGAAATATTGGTTTATCGCAAGCTATTTTTCCTATTAATTCTCGTGGTTCTTTGTTAGATGTTTTGTCGCGTAAAGCGCTTTGGGAAAACGGTTTCAATTACGGACACGGAACTGGACACGGTGTTGGTCATTTCTTATGTGTGCACGAAGGGCCGCAAAGTATTCGTTTAGAAGAAAATTTAACGCCACTTAAAGCTGGAATGGTACTTTCTAACGAGCCAGGTTTGTATCGCGATGGTGAATACGGAATTAGAATAGAGAATTTAATGATTGTTCAACCAGCGATGTCAACTCAATTTGGTGATTTCTTGAAGTTTGAGATTATTACAGTTTTCCCAATTGAGAAAAATTTGATTGATGTTAATTTAATGACAAACGAAGAAATTGCATGGTTGAATAATTATCATCAATTTGTTTTCGAGAAAATTTCTCCATTCTTAGATGAGAAAGAAACAACTTGGTTAAAAGAAAAATGTGAGGCTATTTCTAAGTAAATTTAATTTCAACAAAAAGTCATTCTAAATTCGTTTCAGAATCAGACATAAAAAAATAAGAAACTGAAAATAAATTCAGCTAGACAAAAAAATCCTATTCGAAAGTGAATAGGATTTTTTATTTCCCATAAAATTTGTATTATTGCAACATATTTGCATTAAGAAATGAAAAGACGAAATACACCAACCAAACAAGCGGTTATTGATTTGTTCAATTCGTGTACGACTGCATTAAATCAGGAACAAATTGAAACACAATTGCAAGGAAAAATGGACAGAGCAACGATTTATCGTATTCTGAATAATTTTTGCGAAGACGGAATGATGCATAAAGTTGTGGGAGATGACGGCGTAAATTATTTTGCGATGTGCAAAACCTGTTGTGAACATACACACCACCACCACGATCATTTTCATTTTCGTTGCACAACTTGTAATCAACTTATTTGTTTGAAAGAAGAAATAAAAATTAATTTACCCGAAGGATTTTCGATGCAAGATTGCAATTGCGTCATCACAGGAACTTGCTCAAATTGCCAATAATAACAACAATGGATTTACAATGGTTTGTAAAATGGTTTAACTCGCCATATTATCATATTTTATACAAGAACAGAAGCTTAACAGAAGCGGAAGATTTTATTCAAAAAATCACGAAATATTTACAACTTCCACAGTACGCAAAAGTGTTAGATTTAGCTTGTGGAAAGGGACGACATGCTATTACATTAAATAAATTAGGTTTTGATGTTTTGGGAATCGATTTATCTGAAGAAAGTATCAAGTACGCTAAACAATTTGAAAATGAATATTTAAAATTTGAAAAACATGATATGCGCGAAGTTTATCATCCAAACGAATTTGACGCGGTTTTCAATCTTTTTACAAGTTTTGGTTATTTTGAAAATTATGAAGATAATTTTAAAGTTTTTGAAACTGTAAAACAACAAATAAAATCACATGGAATCTTTGTTTTAGATTATCTGAATGCAGAAAAAGTAGTTTCGACAATGATTCCTTATGAGGAAAAGCTGATTGATGGAATTTTATTCAAAATCACAAAATCTGTCGAAAATGGTTTTATCAAAAAAGAAATTGATTTCACAGATAAAGGCGAAATATTTCATTTTGAAGAGTTTGTTCGTTTAATTTATTTCAACGATTTCAAAAAAATATACGAAACGGAAGGTTTTATTTTAGATAAAGTATTTGGAAATTATAATCTTGATGCTTTTGATGAACAAACTTCTGACCGCTTAATTTTAGTTTTAAACAAATGAAAGAAAGTTTAATCTTAATTTCAAGTGTGTTAATAGGAGTTTTATTTTCTCGAATATTACTCAAAAATAAACACAACTCAAAACTGCTACTAACCTTTAGTGGTGCGTATTTTTTGGCGATGACCGTTTTAGAAATTTTGCCACAAGTCTATGGACATCCATCCGAAAATCATAGCCATCATTCTATTGGATTGTTTGTTTTATTAGGTGTTGTTGTACAATATATTTTAGAAACGATCAGTAAAGGCGTTGAACACGGACATATTCATTTACACAAAAAAGAGCAATTTCCTTTCGGAATTTTTGGCGGATTATTTTTACACTCGATTATCGAAGGAATTCCTGTTGCAAATGCAGAATCTCACAATTTTATGTGGGCAATTTTTGTTCATAATATTCCAGTTTCAATGATTTTGTTTAGCGCATTATGTCAACATACAGAATCTAACGCAAAGCGTTTTTTGTTTATGACCTTGTTTGCTTTAGCTGCTCCAATGGGGTATTTCTTAGGAAAACATACCATTATTTCTAATTATTCTTTGGAAATGAGTGCAATTGTTTCAGGAATATTTTTACACATTTCTACAGTAATCTTATTTGAAAGTAATGAAGGACATAAATTTAATTTGAAGAAGTTTGGTTCTATTTTAGTCGGTTTTATTCTCGCTTATTTAACCGTTTCAATGCATGTACATTCTCATTAATATATAAAAGCAACTTATTAAAAGTTGCTTTTTTTATTTTTAATAATCACTATATTTATTTAAATAAAGTTTAAAATGAATAAATTAAGCCAATATATTCTACTATTAATAATTATCACAAGTTGTCACAATTCCTTTGATGGTAAAGCTAATAATGCTTTACAAGGAAATTGGATAAAAGAATATTATCCTGAAGAAACTATGATAGATGAAGATTTACCTCCTCCTGATTTTTTTTTCAAACCTAATGTTTTATACACTTTTCAAAATGATACATTGTTTGACGCTAATCAATTTCACAATTATAATAAAAAAACAAAAAAAAATAATTATTTAGGTTATAAGACAAAATTCATTATTAAAGATTCCATTATTTATTGGTACAATACACTAACAAAACAAGATATCGAGTATGGTGAAATAAAGAAATTTACAAATGATACTATTTACTTCGAAAACTTTATGCTTGTTAAAGAAAAAGCACAACAAGTTTATCAAAACAAATTTGATGCAATAATCGTTACAAGTAGTGGTTGTTATGGAACTTGTCCTATTTATAATTATCGAATAGAGGCTGATGGGACTTTTATATATGATGGTGAAAAATTTACAAATATAGAAGGTCTTTACAAAGGCAAAATTAATAAGGAATATTTTAATTACTTTAAAAAAATATTAAATCAGATTGATATTAAGAATTTACCAAATAAATATGAAAGGCTTGCAACAGATGGTAATTACGAAGAATTAGTCTTTGTAAAAGACGAAAAAGTAATCAAGAAAATTTCATTCTATTTAAATGATGGACCACCGAAAGTTAAACAATTATTAGATATTTTACGATTGATGGATTATTATTTGGAAGATAAAAAACCGTATCAATCTCAAAATTATTTTTCAATTCAAAACCCTCTTTATTTTTATAAAACAGAAAATGGAGAAGATTTTAGTAATTATCAGATGTTCTATTTATGGACAGAATTGATGAAACATCAAACAAATCCATTTAAATTTACATCTAAAACTATAAAAATAAACAATTTTAGACCTAATTATTATTGGAATTCTGAGCACAAATATTTTAACCCAAAAAGTTTAGAATCATTGGAAACGGATCATCAACGCTTTCAAATAAAGTTTAAAAATGAACCAATACAATATTATGATTTGGGTTATAATTTTTTAGAGAATAATAACTATTATACAAATTAAAAAAAAGTTCAAAATTTGAACTTTTTTTTAATTATAACATTTTTCGATGATCTAAAACAAGAATTTCTCCATTCGAAACAAATTTCCATTTTTGATCTTTTTTACATTCATTTTTTGGTGTCGAAGATTTAATATTAAATTCGACTTCTTTGTTTTTCATCAAAATTGAAGTATGATAATCGCATTCACCAATTTTTACATTTGTCGATACATTATCATTTGCCAATAAATCCGTTTCTGGAATAGATTTTATTGCTTCATTAATAATATTCAAATCTAATTCATTGTAAATCAAATCAAAATTATCTGTAACTAAATTTGTCGATAATCGAAATGAATTTGCCTCAACATCAGTACGAATCGCTGTATTTTTAGTATTCAAATCTAATTCTTCGATACGTTTTGGACAATCCAAATAATCTGGAATTTTCTGAGCTTGCTTACTTTGTAAATCTTTCTGAAAAGCTGTAAGTTCAGAAAATAATTGTTTTTTTTCGGGTGAAGCTTCTTTAAATTCTGTTGTTTCTGTTAATTCTTGTTGAGTGAGCTTTTTAATTTCAGGTTTATTTTCTGAACAATTAAATAAAAGAAATAAAGTAAAAAATGAGTAAAAATAATGTTTCATAAGCAAGAATATTTGGTTCTACTAATTTATGAAACATTATTCTCAATTTCAATTATTTAACGTTCTGAATTATAAATTTAATATAAATGATAAATTGAGAAATATTAATTAAGATTATTTATATTTTTCTAAATCTAACCCAAGAATATCTCCAACTTTAGAAAATTCTTCATTTACCTTTGCATTCAAAACAAGTTGTTCATTTGTAATTGGATGATTAAACACTAGTTCATGCGCGTGAAGCATCATTCCTTTCAATCCAAAATTCTCTAACCACAATTTATTTTGCTTGTTACATCCATGCGGACGACTTCCCAAAATTGGATGAAAAATATGACGAAAATGCTTACGCAACTGATGCATACGACCAGTTTCGGGAATTGCTTCTACCAAACAATAACGTGAAGTCGGATGATTGTTATATTCTAAATCAATTTCTGCCGTTTGTAAACGATGAAAATAGGTAATTGCATTTTGCTTTACACCATCATCATTCGTCAAATCATAGTCTATCGTCATTTCTTCTGGCGACCAACCACGCAAAATAGCCAAGTATTTTTTCTCAACTTCGCGTGTTGCAAAACGATCATTCATAATTTTTAAACTTTCTTTATCTAAAGCAAAAAGCAAAACTCCTGACGTTTTACGATCCAAACGATGAATGGGATAAACATGTTGTCCACCAATTTGATTGCGTAATTCCTGAACCGCAAAAACAGACGCATCACGCGCATAAAAAGATTTATGAACCAACAATCCACTTGGTTTGTTAATGGCAATAATATATTCGTCTTGATAAAGAATTTCTAACATTTGGCAAAAATAGAAAGTTATTTTCGGTTAGAAAATAGAACAGTATTATATTTATTGCTTAATAAAATTGAATGAAAAAAGGATTGATTATTGGAAAAGGTTGGTTGGGATCAAGATTAGAAAAGTATTTAGAAAAGCAATTTTTGATTGAAACTACGAAACGAATTTCGGATGCAGAAAATTGTTTTTCAATCGATTTTGATCATTACAAATCTGAAAAAATTAAACACAATTATGATTTTGTTATTGTGACAATTCCATTTGGAAGAAGAAATAATTTAGACGATTTACAGAAAAGATTTCAGCATTTAATTGACTTTTTAGGAGATTATAATAATCAACTTATTCTGCTTAGTTCAACAGCAATTTATTCTGAAAATAATGAAATTATTTTTGAAAATCCAATTGAAACTATTCATTTAAATAATCCTTATTATTCAATTGAAAATCAATTAAAAGAAAAATATAATCAATTAATCATTTTACGTTTAGGCGGACTAATGGGAAACGATAGATTTCTTTCTAAATATTTAACTTTAGAACATTCTAATCTATCTCAAATGGTCAATCATATACATTATCTAGATGTTTGTCAAGTGATCGAAAAAATAATTCATATAAATAAAAATTCATCAATTTATAATATCGTTTCACCAGAACATCCTACTAAAGAAGAAGTGTTAGAATATCAATTAAATAAGAAAATTATTTCCTCTATAAGTCGTGAAGGAAAAATAATTTCAAGTCAAAAAATACAAGATGAATTTAATTATGAATTTCTTTACCCAAACCCAGTTTACTTTAAGGAAAATTAATTTCTTCTCTTTCGTTCTTTCGATTTAAATACAAAATAAAATGTTATCACTGATATAACAGTAATTAATATTGTGTCCCAATTTTCTTTGAATAAAGTCGTGATATTTTCCATTCTTGATGTTTATAAAGTTTAAAATTATAAAAAAAGCTGCTCTTACGAACAGCTTTTTAGGAATTTATCTTAAATCTATTTGATTAAGCGTGAATTGGACGATTGTCTGTAGCAGCTAAAGCAGCTTCTTTGATCGCTTCTGAGAATGTTGGGTGAGCATGAGACATTCTTGTTAAATCTTCTGCAGATGCACGGAATTCCATTGCTACAACTCCTTCTGCAATTAAATCAGCAGCACGAGCACCAATAATATGCATTCCTAAGATTTCGTCTGTGTTTTTATCAGCTAAAATTTTAGCAAAACCGTCTGTATCCATAGATGCACGAGCACGTCCTAAAGCTTTGAAAGGGAAAGAACCAACTTTGTACTCTACTCCTTCTTCTTTTAATTGCTCTTCTGTTTTACCAACTCCTGCAACTTCTGGCCAAGTATAAACAACACCAGGAATTAAGTTATAGTTGATATGAGGTTTTTGACCTGCTAATTGCTCAGCAACTAAAACACCTTCTTCTTCTGCTTTATGTGCTAACATTGCACCAGCAACAACGTCACCAATCGCATAAATGTTAGAAACATTAGTTTGTAAGTGATCGTTTGTTTTGATACGACCTCTTTCGTCAACCTCTACTCCTACGTTTTCTAAACCTAAAGATCCTGTGAAAGCACGACGACCAACAGCTACTAAAGCGTAATCTCCGTTAATTTCGATTTCTTCTCCTTTTTTAGAAGTTGCTTTTAATGTAACATCATTTCCGTTATTTACAACAGAAGTTACACCAGTTGAAGTGTGGAATTTCATTCCTTGTTTTTTCAATACTTTTGTCAACTCTTTAGACAAAGCACCATCCATTCCTGGAATAACACGGTCTGCATATTCTACAACAGTTACTTGAGAACCCAAACGTAAGTAAACAGATCCTAACTCTAATCCGATAACACCACCACCGATAACGATTAAGTGTTTTGGAACTTCAGATAAAGCTAATGCTTCTGTAGAAGTGATGATACGAGTTTTATCTGTTGGTGCAAATGGTAATTCAGATGAAACTGATCCAGTTGCAATAATTGTATTTTTAGCTTCAATTTCTTGAGTAGAACCGTCTTTAGCTGTAACTACAATATGAGTTGCATCTTTAAAAGCACCAGTACCTTCTAACACATCAATGTTATTTTTACTCATCAAGTATTTGATACCAGCTACGTTAGTATCTACAACACCTGCTTTTCGAGCAATCATTTGAGTGAAGTTTACTTTTGGAGCATCGATTTCGATTCCGTGCTCTTTAAAGTGATTTACAGCATCGTAATAGTGGTGAGAAGAATCTAATAAAGCTTTTGATGGAATACATCCTACATTAAGACATGTACCTCCTAAACTTTCTTTCTCGATAATTGCTGTTTTAAATCCTAATTGCGCTGCGCGAATAGCTGCAACATATCCTCCAGGTCCAGCACCAATTACGGCTACATCATAAGAACTCATATAGTTTTATTTTGATTTATTATTATAATTAATTTAAACTCTACAAATATAACCAATATCGAATAGATTTTCGTTATAAAATTGTAATGAATTTTGTTAGGAAATTGGGAAAAATAAGCTATTCTTTAATATCTGATTTGATAAAGTTTAAAATTTCATCTTCTGTGCACAATTCATAATCTGGCTCAATTCCATATGGATAAATGTTCTTTTTAGCATCCATCATATATCCAGCTGTTAAATTAAGCATATCGCCATTAGACAATTTTGTATTCGTATTCATAGTAGCTGCTCCCATCGTTTTCTTACCTAGAACTTTCACATTCGAAAGTGATTTTAACGTAATTAATGTAGCTTCGCCCGCACTACTTGTCCTATGATTAATCAAAACATAAATTTTCCTTGGATGAATTGTATTTATTATCGGATAATTAATATATCCTTTTGATAAATTATTAACTCCATTAAAAAAACATCCATCTTTTTTTGACCAAGGAATATCATCATTATTAATTTTAGAATATCCTAATACATTATCTTCAAAAAATGGTAATAAAGATGTTATCATTACCCAATTAGAACCTCCCGTATTATCTCTCAAATCGATAATCCAATAATTAGAATTTGCTTGTTCAGAAATAATTTTCAGATTATTGAAAATATAGTCTTTATCACTTATTGTTTTATTGTACCCATGACGCTTAATCCTAATATACGCAACGTCAGGAATTTTAGTTAACTTATTATTATCTTCTACTTTTAACAAACAAGCGCTATCAACTTTTGCTTTCGGAAAACGACCTGTTAATAACACTTTATCTTTCAACTTTTGCTTTCGGAAAACGACCTGTTAATAACACTTTATCTTTCGTAAGATAATGTGTATGATTATTTCCTAATAAAGTAATTGCCTCTACAATCGCCGAATCTTTCGATATTTTAGTTTTCTCGATTACTTTTTTCTCCAAATTCTCCCAATCAATTTTATCTCTATCGATAAAGCCTTTTTTCATGACAGAAAATAATTCTTCATAATCAGATGGAATCTCTGAAACTGATGATTCACTAACGATCTTTTCTTTACAACCAAATGTAAAAAGGATCAAAAAAATAAAAGAAAATTTATTTATCCTCATTGTTCTCTAAATTCATATTATGAAATTTAAAGATAAATGATTTTTAAATACTATAAACTTTTTCCTCTAAAATACCGGATTCAATTTCAATTGGTTGTTCGCTCTGTCTAAAAATTCGGGCCGATAATTTTCCTTTCAATTCCACTACTCCATTTTCTACACGAAGCCAACTTCCTTCTCTCAATCCAACGACAACTTGATGATTAAACTTGTGAAATTCATTGATACGAGTTTCTCTTGTTTCACCTTTATGTGTAGAATTTGGATCAGGATCCAAATAATGCGGATTAATATTAAAAGGTAAAAATTGTAACGCATCAAAACTTGGCGGATAAACAATCGGCATATCATTTGTTGTACCAATTGTTAAACCTGTCAAATTACTTCCAGCACTTGTACCAATATATGGTGTTCCGTTATGTACAGCACTTCTCAACTCTTCTACCAAACCAATTTCATACAACGTTTTTAGCAATAAAAATGTATTTCCTCCTCCAATAAAAATCGCTTTCGCATGCAAAATTGCTTCTTTTTTATTCTCGAAAGTATGCAAACCTTTTACAGAAACCCCAACCGTTTGCAAAGCATCTTTTACATTTTGCGTATATTCATCGTACGAAATTCCCGAAGGTCGCGCATAAGGAACAAAAATAATTTCATCAGATTGAATAAATTCTTTGATTTCATCTTTTATATATTCTAAAAAACTATAGCCGTGAATAGTACTCGTACTTATCACTAATAGTCTATCATTTGGGTTTATCATGTTATTGAATTTTAACTCAAAAGTAAGTTTAAAATAAGAAAGTAGGTAAAAAATTGACAAAAAATTATACCGAATTAGATTACTTTTGTGCAATTCTAAAAAAATAGAATTTCAAGATTTTTAAATCTGCATGAAAAAAATAGTACGCTTCATAATACCTTTATTCATAGTTGTCATTATGATAATAATTGGAATAGAACAAACACTTCGAAAAATTCCCAACGATTACAAATACAAAGCAGATTATTTAAAAGAAAATGGAAAACAAATAGAAACTTTGATTCTTGGAAGTTCACATACTTTTACAGGGCTCAATCCAAAATTATTTACCAATAAAACTTTTAATGCTGCACATTCTGCTCAATCACTAGATTTAGATTATAAAATTTTTGAACAAAATCGAAAATATTTACCCAATTTAAAAACCATTATTATTCCCATTTCGTATTTTTCGTTTACAAAACAATTGAATAATTTTAATCAAAAGAAATTAAAATATTATTCAATTTATTGGAAAATTGATATAAATAATAACGACTTTAATCTTAATTACGAAATTTTTTCAGAACCTATTGATGTTAATTATAATCGAATAAAAGATTATTGGATTCAGGATAAAAATAATTTAACAATAGATATTAATGGTTATATAAAAAAGCGATACGAACCAAGTTGGAATGATAGTATTTACGCTAAAAAAACGTTTGAAAGACATCGTGCAAATTTAAATTCAAATCAAGTACAACGTATTATAAAAACACATTTTTATGATTTAGAACAAATTATAAAACAAGCAAAATCAAATGATATAAAAATTGTTCTATTGGCTACTCCTACAACCAATTTATATAAAAATTATGTCATAAATACACCTCAATATTTCAACTTAAAAAATAATATTAATCGCTTATCGAAATACGATAATGTCGTTTTCATCGATTATTTTATTAATAATAAAGATTTCAATAAAAAAGATTTCAAAAATTCAGATCATCTAAATGCAAAAGGTGCTGATAAGTTAACGTTGAAAATAGATTCTATTATGAATAAATAAAATAAGTTCTATAAATTTTCTCTTTTTTTCTTCACTTATTTCAACATTAAAATCATCTTCGTATCTTCACCTCTCAAACAACAAATAATGAAATTCGTTACTTTCTTAGACAATCGACAAGAAAAAGTAGGTCTTGTTTTGCAAGACTCTATCTATGATTTGACACAGATTAATCACAACTTACCCTCTACCCTAATTGATATTTTAGCTGATGATGATTTTTCACTTATAATTTGTCAACAGATTACAAACGAAATCAATCGTGGTGAACATAAGAAAGCTCTAGTAAAAGAGCCTCAAATCTTGGCTCCAATACCTCATCCTTCAAGTTTTAGAGATGCGTATGCGTTTCGTCAACATGTAGAAACTTCTCGGTTGAATAGAGGTTTGGATATGATTCCAGAATTTGATCAATTTCCTGTGTTCTATTTCTCTAATCATCAAGCTATTCAAGGTCCAGGAAAAATAATTGCCATGGAAAAACATTTCAATCGAATGGATTTTGAACTTGAAGTCGCTATTGTCATCAAAAAAGAAGGTATCAATATAAAAGCAGAACATGCAGATGAATATATTGGTGGTTTTATGATTTTGAATGATTTAAGTGCACGTGCGTTACAAATGGAAGAAATGAAACTGAATCTTGGTCCTGCAAAAGGAAAAGATTTCGCTTCGATGTTTGGTCCATATTTAGTAACACCAAACGAAATCGAAAAATACAAAGTTGAGCCTAAAGAAGGACATATCGGAAATTGTTATGATTTAGAAATGTCTTGTTCAGTCAATAATATTGAAGTTTCTCATGGAAATTTCAAAGATATGCATTGGACTTTCGCCGAGATTATCGAACGTATTTCGTATGGTGTCAAACTTTATCCTGGTGATATTATAGGGTCTGGAACGGTTGGTACAGGTTGTTTTCTTGAATTGAATGGAACTGGAAAACGTCAGAATCCAGCTTATAAAGAACAATGGTTACAACCAAATGATACTATCGAAATGTCTGTTACAGGATTAGGAAAATTAGTAAATTCTGTTCATCTTTATACCCAATAAACTCAACTTATGCAACATACAAAATCTTTTGAGCCAAATACAAGTCAATTTAATGACATTTTCAAACACGCTATTTCTCCACGTCCTATTTGCTTTGCAAGTACGATAGATAAAGACGGAAATGTAAATTTGAGCCCATTTTCATTCTTCAATATGATGGGACAAAATCCGCCTATTTGTGTATTTTCTCCACTTCGAAAAATGAGAGATGGATCGACAAAGCATACATTAGAAAATGTTTGGGAACACCCTGAATGTGTAATTAATATTGTCAATTATAACATGGTTCAGCAACAATCGTTGGCAAGTGTGGAATATCCAAAAGGTGTAAATGAATTTGTGAAAGCTGGTTTTACAGAATTACCTTCAGAGTTGGTTAAACCTCCTCGTGTAGCCGAATCTCCGATTCAATTTGAATGTAAAGTGCGTGAAGTAATTTCTGTTACAGATCAACCAGGTGCAGCTAATTTGGTGATTGCAGAAATTGTGCGCATGCATGTACAAGAGGATTTACTGGATGAAAATGATAAAGTTTCGCCTTATGATTTGGATTTAGTTGCTCGTATGGGAGGTGATTATTATTGCCGAGTTATTCCAGAATCGATCTTCGAAGTCGAAAAACCTACGCGTACAATTGGTTTGGGAATAGATCAACTTCCTGACGAAGTGAAGCATTCTAATTATTTAACAGGTAATAATTTAGGTCAATTAGGAAATGTAGAAAAATTACCTACAGATGAAATGATTCTTAATTTCAAGGAACAATTGACAGAACGATTAGATATTCAAAAGTTTAAATCTGTTGAGGTTCGTCATCAAGTTGCAGCAAAACTTTTGGAACAAGGTGATGTAAATGGTGCGTGGTATTGGTTGTTAATGAAAATTTAGATGATGGGTAAATCTGCATTGGTTTTAGGAAGCTCAGGTTTAATTGGTTCTCTTCTCTTAGAAAAGTTATTCAATCATCCTGATTATGCTACTATTATCACAATTGTTCGAAAACCTCAACAAATCAATCATCCAAAGTTAATTGAAATCGTCACTGACTTTAATTCAGAAATTAATTTAGATGAAATCCAGCAGATTGATTCTATTTTTTCGTGCTTGGGAACAACTCGAAAAAAGACGCCTGATTTAGATGTTTATCGTAAAATTGAAGTCGATATTCCGAATCAATTTGCAAAGATTGGGAATCAAAAAGGATTAACTAAGTTTCATTATATTTCGGCAGTTGGTGCAAATGCGAACTCGTCTAATTTTTATTTAAAAATGAAAGGCGAAGCCGAAGAAACTTTGCAAAAGAATACTATCAAACAATTATTCTTGTATCGTCCATCTTTGTTAATTGGCAATCGAGAGGAATATCGTTTGGCTGAGAATATAAGTTCAAAAGTTTTTCCTTTGATCAATTTCTTTTTACGCGGAAAATTATCTAAATATAAATCAATTGAAGCTGGAAAAGTTGCTCAATCACTTATTGAAAATGATTTGCATTCAACATCAAATAAAGTTTCAATTTTACATTACAACGAAATAATTAATTCGATAAATACAACACAATGATCATACTAGCCGTACTCCTACCTTGGTTATCATTCATTTTAAGAGGAAAAATAATACAAGGCGTTATTTGCTTAATCTTACAAATCACCTTAATTGGATGGTTGCCCGCAGCAATTTGGGCTGTTGCGTCACTTTTGGACGGAAGAAACAAAGCAAGGATAAAAGAATTGAATAGATGATAAATCAATATAAAATAGCAAAAGATAACATTAACTTGTACGTCACTTTAGAAATTAATCCTTCTAAAAGGAGAAAATTCTTTTTGTTCTTTTGCATTTTATTGATGATTTCAATTCCGATTAGTTTAATCACAATAATTGATTCGGAGCCGCAAAATTTCTTTGTTCCAATTTCTATAATCAGCTTCCTTATTTTCTATTTTATTATTCGATATTTTCTGTGGAATATTTATGGAAAAGAGAATATTATTATCAATAATAAGACAATTAGTTATAATCGAGATTTTGGTTTATATCAAACAAAATATTCTTCTATTAAGTATTCAAAATTAGATTTTGCAATTCAGAAAATTAAAAATGAAAATGATTTAGATGTTGGAGATTTAGTTTTCATTGATTATTTAGAAGATTCTCAATTACCAGAAGTTATTTTTCAGACTTCGATATTAATACCAATTAAAGATTTAAAGAAAATTCAACAAGAAATTGAATTGCATTTGTTTGATATTGACAAAGATAAATTAGCAAGGAATTATATTGTTTTCTCGCAAAATTGAAATAATTTTTAATAAAAAAGACAACTAATTAAGCTGTCTTTTTGCGTTATTTATGTTCATAATAATTTAAGATTTTATCTTCTTTCCCATCATTATTTTTATCACGATATTCTATCAACACCAGCGTATTTTCATCTACTTTTTGATATTTGTACACAGTTGTTATTCTTGTACCATTAGTTAAAATAAATTCGTTATTTCTTTTATTTACGATTTAATCTAGTAAATTCAATAATTATAGTGAGTTTTTTGAAGAATTTTCGAAATAATTTAGCACTATCAGAATAGAAAAGTAGATGAAAAAAATAATGGTTCTAATGGTTTGTAGTCTTTTGCCTTCTTTTGGAAATGCACAAGAATATACAACTAATAATATTATAATAAAACAAGGAAATAAAACATTTAATATTAATCAAGCTGATCAAACAATTACGCTTCGTCCTGAAGAATTTAGTATTGAATATCTAAATAAACCTTATCAAGAAAAGAAAAATCTGTTTTACGCTGCACAAGCATTAGTGACTGATAGTTCGGCTGATGTTAATTTTCAAGAAGGAATAAAAATAGAAAGCATACCATATTTTGAACCTAGTAGTGGTTTTGCTGCAGAGAAAAACCAAGTCATATATTATCCGTTTTTATCGTATGATGGACATCAATATTTATATTATGTTTCAAATAATGAAAAACGTGTGGATAAAATTGGAACGTCTGGAAATTGGGATATTTACAAATGGACATTAAAAGGTGTTTATCAATATGACGCTGAAATGGATTGGAATATTTACGACAACGATCAAGTACATATTGCTTTAATTATTGATCGAAATTTAGACGGAATTCTTCAAAAGGGTGAATTTTTCGACGTTCATATTAATTTTAAGAAATAACAATAATCTATATCCTAACCTACCTCAACTTATGTACAAACTAAAACATTCTTCGGATTGTTTTAGTTTCTTTGATTCTACAAAAGACATTATATTAGCTCAAATAAACTCAACATCTCAATATGTTAAAAAGTAATAGTGCTTTAGAAAAATCTTTTATTTCAACTTATAGTCGTCATTTTATGCGCTATTAGTGGAATTGCTAATGCACAAGAAGTACTGATTAATTTTGAGAATCAATATAATAAAACAGCTCCTAATTCTATTGAACGATACGAAATAACAGGAAAATATGCGCAAGCTTTATTATTTAATAATCAAAAAGAAAAAGCTTTCGCTGTTTTGAAACAAAATATTTCTAGCGCCGAAAAACTGAGTGATGGAAAATATGCTGCATATTTACATGCTGTTTCTGCAATGAATAATCGTATTGATGATAATTTGAATGCAACAAATTATAATTTGCAAAAAGCAATTTATTACAGCGGACGCACAACTGATTATTCAACAAAAGGATATGTTAAATATTGCGAAGGATGGTTGAATTTAAGAAACAATGAAGACTCTAAGGCTGTAAAAAACTTTATTGATGGTCTTAAATTTCTAGATAAAGCTACTGTTACGCCAACTGTTCTTACACGAATGAGTTCTATTTATAACGAATTGACTGGAATTTATTCGAGATGGGATGATTATGAATTACAAGAAAAGTACAGCAAACTTGCTCTAGAAGTAGCACTTAAACAAAATAATCCTAATTTAATTTTTGCTTCTTATATGTCGATTGGATACATGTACGAGCAAAAATTTATGCAAAATGAGAAAAATATTTTTGTACGAGATTTAGCTGAAAAATATTATACTAACGCTATAAATACGTATTATAAAAACAAAAGTGAAATGGCTACAGCGACAGACTTGTCGTTTGTAGCTATTAATCTAGCCAATTTATATCTTCAGTTTTATCCCAAAAACTATCAAGTAAAAGTTATCAAATATGCGTATTTAGCCAAAGAAATTGCTGAACAAAATCATCAATCCGATCACGTTGCTGCTGCTAATGGTATTTTAGCAGAATTATCTTTACAAAATAACGAAGTTTCTACTGCAAAAAATTATTTACTTAATTCGCTTATAAAAGTCAACGAGAATACAATTCCAGACAAGAATATTCTGCTTTCTCTGTATTTGAGTTTATCTGATATTGAAGATCGTGAAGGAAATTACAAAGAAACCTTGCGTTATTATAAATTGTACACTTCCACTTACAAAGAAATTTATGATAACGAGCAAGCGCAAATCAGTAAACGTTTGGAAGCTCAGTTTGATAAAGAACGTCAGCAACAACAAATGATTCGTTTGCAATTAGAAGCTGAGAAAAAAGAACAACAAATTCAACTAATGCATTCATTAGGAATTCAACAAGAACAAGAATTAGAAAATTCTAGATTAAGTGAAGAATTTCAACGTAAACAATTAAAATTAACTCGATTAGAATCCGATAAACGTTCACAAGAATTAACGATTTCTGAACAAAATTTAAGGCTTTCTAAACTAGAAAATAAAAATAGAAAGGATGAATTGGTTAATTATATCACCGAACTTAATTTCAAAAATAAATTAAACAAATATTACATCTTTTCGATTATCTTTTTCATCGCCTTACTTGCTCTTTTGCTTTATGCCTTAAAACAACGCAACAAACATCTAAAACAACGTGAAGAATTGTATAAATTGGAAATTGAACAAGAACGTCAAAATTCTAAAATATCTACTTTAACAGCACTTCTTGATGGTCAAGAGCAAGAACGTGCTCGTCTTGCACGTGATTTACATGACGGTTTAGGTGGCTTACTTTCTGGAACAAAAATTCAATTAACGCATCTCAACGATAAAATTGACAATCATTCTAAAAAGGATATGGCAAAATCCATTCATCAATTAGATGGAGCAGTTGATGAATTGCGTCGTGTAGCACATAATTTAATGCCAGATTTGTTGTTGAAATATGGTTTGGAAGAAGCCTTAAAAGAATATGCAATCCGAATGTCAAATGAACAATTGGATATTGATGTTCAATTTTTGAGCTATACTAATTCTCTTGACAAAGAAAATCAATTATTGGTCTATCGTATCATTCAAGAATTAGTAAATAATGCCATTAAACATGCAAATGCAGCACAAATTATCATCCAATTTGTAGAAGATGAGACAAACTATTCTGTAACCGTTGAAGATGATGGGAAAGGCTTTGACATGAATAATACAAAACTAACGAAATCAGCAGGTTTACATAATATTCAATCACGCATTCAATTTTTAAAAGGACAATTAAATATACATTCAGAAATCGATTTAGGAACAAGTATAGAGTTCCAATTTCCTAAAATATAACTTATGATAAAAATAGCAATCACAGACGATCATCCTTTATTATTAGAAGGTTTGCGAAATATTTTGAGTAATCAACAAAACTTACAAGTGGTCGATTGTTATGCTTCGGCTCAACAATTACAAGAAGCCTTAAAAACAACAGAAATTGATATTCTTTTGTTAGACATCAATTTATCGGATACTAATAGTATTGAATTGATTAAACCTTTCAAGAAAAAATATCCTGATATGCACATTATTATGTTGAGCGTACACAATGAATACGCTGTAATTAATAGTTGTTTGGAAGAAGGTGCTTCGGGTTATATTCAGAAAAATGCTTCTGTTGACGAAATATTAGAAGGAATTAATTCTATTTTTGATGGAAAGAAATTTCTTTGTTCACAAACCAAAAATGTGATGAGTAAAAAGGAAAAAGATGGTTTGAATACGATTCCGAAATTGACGCGTCGCGAAAAAGAGGTTTTAATTGAAGCTGCACAAGGATTAACAACACAACAAATTGCAGATAAGTTATTTATTAGTACACATACGGTAGATAGTCATCGAAAAAATTTGATCGAAAAATTTAAAACATCAAATTTAAGTTCAGCAATCACATCAGCAATAGAATATGGATTGATTTCAAAACCTTAAAAAATACCTATAAATAGGGATATTTTAATTCTAAAATTTTTATCAATTTTGAAAAAGAAATAACAATCTATATTTCAACCACTAAACAACCCAAAATAAGATTACTAACCAATTCTTATTACCTTAACTACATCTATTGAAAAATCGCTTAGTTCTCTACTTAAGCGATTTTTTTTATATTACTAATTAACTAAAAGTCGTGAGCTCTTCCGTCTTTATTTTTGCAAAAAACTGAGAAATAGGAAGGTTAAAATTAGATCAAGTAAGTTTTCAAAACGATTTTTCATCTAAAATGTAAAAAAACAAGTATCCAGAAAGGATTCAACAATTTCTTAAGAAGAAACAGAATTTTTTATCTAGAAGTAAAATTGAAATCAAAAAACCAAACTTTCATAAAAATTTGGCTTATAATTTTATCGAAATAATTCTAAAATTTCGTCTACTGTAACCTTTCCAAAATAATCTGTTACATCAATAGAATTCAGAACTTTTGTAATTTCTTCTTCGTTATGTTTAACACCAATTAGTTTATTTTCTAAACCTTCAATCGGTTCTGAAGCGAAGAAATCACCAAATATTTTAGCTTTTTCAATTATTCCGCCTCGCTCTACATCCAAGTGAACTTCAATAAAACCTGCTGGAATTTTCTTTGCATTTTTGAAATTATATTTTGGTGAAAAACCAAAATTCCAATCCCATGTTTGGTATTTTTCTTCAATCAATTTCGCAATACCATTCAAATCTTCGATTGTTAAATGATAAATTGTCGCTCCTTCATTTGTTTCTAACATTTCATCAATCAACAAAGCTTTCAACTCGTCCGTCGTCATTTCATTTGGAAAATATTCGATCAAATTAATCACACGTGCACGATTAGATTTGATGGCTTTATCCACATATTTTAATGGATTAATTTTTAATGCATCGCCTAAAACTGACATGTCCGAATTAAAAAGTATCGTTCCGTGTTGAATCATTTTTCCATTACGAGCCAATTTTGCATTTCCACTAAACTTTTTACCATCAACTAACAAATCGTTTCTTCCTTCCAATTTTGCAGGAACATTCAAACTATTTAATAATTTGATGATAGGCTCGGTAAATGTTGAAAAATCCATAAAATCATTCTGTCCTAATAATGTGTGAAAAGAAAAATTTAGGTTCCCTAAATCATGATAAACAGCTCCACCACCCGACATGCGACGAACAACTTTGATATTATTCTCAGTCACATAATCCAAGTTAATTTCTGCCAATGTATTCTGAAATTTTCCGACAATTATTGACGGAGCATTGATATACAGCAAAAAAATATCTTCTGTTGGATAGTGGTACAATAAATATTCTTCTAAAGCTATATTGAAATACGCATCATGAGATGGCGAATCGATGATAATCATACAATTTATTTTTGCAAAGTTAGGAAGAAATTTATGGAATGAAAAAGAGACAACTTTCCTAAAAAAGTTGTCTCATCGCATTTATAATATAAACTATTAAAGAGAATATTAAATGTTTGTCATCATCTAAATCCCTGTAAATTTAATTCCTAAACTCATCCAAGTTGTTGGCAACGGAATGGCTCCAGCTTCGTTATACGTAGTATTAAAAATGTTTTGTGCATCAAAATAAATACTCAAATTATTTTTGAATGAATGATTAATTCTTGCATCAGTAATCCAATAAGATTTATATGATTGACGTGTATTATAACGATTCGCTAAACTTAAAGTAGTTCTTCCGATTGCATAATCTATTGTATTGATTAACTGATGTTTTAAACTTTCTATTTTATATTTAGAATTGTATTGATCATCAACATTTTTAAACTCAGGATCAAGATAAGAATAGCTCAAAGAAAATTTCAAACTCTGGTTCGCAGAAAGGTTTGCTAAATATGAAACCTTCGTATTAAATCCATGTGTTCTCAAATCTCCAAAATTTTGCGCTTGCCAAGGTTCATTAGATGTTAAACGTACCCAATCGATAAAATCTGTGATCGAACGATAAAAATAATAGGCATTAAACGTCCAATTTCTTTTGTTGTATTTGAAACCAATTTCTGTTTGAAATGCCTTTTCAGATTCAACATTTGCATTCCCTATATTTCCTGGTCGTTGATCCAAATATAAATCTGTAAACGAAGGAATTCGCTGGCTTGTACCTGCATTTACCATTAATTTCAAGTTCGAATTTACCGCATAACTCGCATCAATTCCTGGAAATGCTTGCCAACCATATTGAGAATTATAGTTAACATACGTTCCTATATTTACATTCAGTTTTGGTGTAATATCCGTTTTATATTCCGCATAAAATCCAACATTATCGCGTGTATGATTTTTGATACTAGTTGATGAAATTTGCTCATTTCGGTATTCAACTCCTATTCCAATTTGATCTTTATTCAATTGATAGGTCGAATTTACTTCTCCCGAAATAGAATTTGAGTAATGCAGAGAACGTGCTTTACTCAAATCATTTTTATAATAGCGATAATCATCAAAATTGTAACGATAACTCACACGTGGTGCTAACGAAATTCGATCCGATAATTTATGTTTTGACTGAATATTAACTAACGTTGTTTCAACTAATTCTTTCGAATTTTTATCACCAGGTGAAGCATAAAAACCATTTGATCCGAAACCATTTTTCACATAACCATACGAAGCAACTAAACTATTTGCATCATCAAACTGAAAGTTTCCTTGATAATACAATTTATTGTTTTCGTATGCTGTATTGTATCGGTATCCATTTCCCCAATCGTGACTCACATACAACTGATGTTGATGCGTTTCTTTTGCCAAATTCGCGCCAAGTTGCACACCTCTACTTGTATAGGTATCGTCCGTATCTTCACTATCTTTCTTAAAATTTGTTCCAAAATAAGTATTCGCATAAACTCCTGTTTTCTTTGGTTGACGCGTGACAATATTTATCACACCTGTCAAACTATTATTTCCATAAACACGAGCAGCCGGACCACGTACCACTTCAATTCTGTCAATCGCCTCTAGTGGAATGGGAAGATTTAGCGCATTATGAGCTGTTTGATGATCCATAATTTTTGCACCATTCAACAAAATCAATGTTTGCTCAAAACTTCCACCATCCATCGAGATATCAGCTTGCGTTCCGAATGGACCACGTTGACGCAAATCTATTCCAGATGCATACTGCAACACATCTTGTAAAGAACGTGCAGGTAATTTGTTAATTTCTGATTTACTTAATACATAAATGTTTCTATTTTCTTTAGAAAGTGGCGTATTCAGACGGTTATCTAAAATAGAAACTTCACCTATCGCAATGGTATCATTCACATTTTGTGCAAAAATACTTTGTGCAGCTAAACACAATACCATAGTAATCTTCTTCATTTTTACTAATTATTTAATTAATTGAGTTAAATCTGACGCAAAAGTAGTACCTTTCCGATCTGCCATAATATACCAGTTTACAGATAATGAATAGTCCGGCTGAAATACCATACAAAAGTTTTATCGAAATCGAACGTAATTCGGATACACCAATTTACCTTCAATTAGCGAATCAGTTGGCTAAAGCAATACAATTAGGTTATATTCCAAGCGGCACAAAATTACTTGGAACGAGGCAGTTAAGTGATATTTTAACGCTTCATCGCAATACGATTGTCAATAGCTTTCAGGAACTTGAAGCCCAAGGTTGGATAGAAATCGTTCCAAATAGAGGAAGTTATGTATTAAGTCAATCTTCTCAAAAGTTTCAGAAAACCATTGTTCCAAAGCAATTTTCAATCAATTTGTATCCTGATAAAACAGGTTTTCAATTTGAACAATCGATACTTTTGGATAATCCGTACGAAAATTTTAATCAACGCTTATATTTAACCGATGGAACAATCGATCATCGGTTAGCAGAACTAAAACTTCCTGCTAAATTATATTCAGCTATTTTAAAAAGAAAAACGTCAATTTCAAAGGTAAATCAGTCCAAAAATGAGTACTTTTTAAAGAATTTAGCAAATTATCTCAATTTGACAAGAGGTTTACATATTTCGAAAGAGAATATTTTAGTGACGAGAAGTTCGGAAATTTCACTTTTTTTAATTGCAGAAATTCTACTGAAACAAAATGATGTTGTTGCGGTTGCAAATTTAAGTTATTATAAAAGTAACATGATTTTTCAGACACAATTTGCTAAAATCAAACAAGTAAAAACGGATCAATTTGGAATTGACACCGACGATTTAAGAAGATTATGCGAGCAATTTCCGATACGAATTGTTTACGTTACACCGCATCACCATTATCCTACAACGGTTACATTAAGTTCGCAAAGAAGAGTTGAATTACTACAACTTTCGCAGGAATTTGGTTTTGCAATTGTGGAAGATGATTACGATTTTGATTTCCATTACAGCAATCATCCAATTTTACCTTTGGCAAGTTCGGATCAAAATGGAATGGTTCTTTATACTGGAAAATTTGGTCATTATCTTGCACCAGGTTACCAAATTGGATTTATTGTAGCACCGAAAAATCTAATTCTTGAAGCGAAGAAACACTTATCAATTCTTGATCAACAGGTTGATCCATTTATCGAACAAGTTTTAGGTGAAATGATTAGCGAAGGTGAAATAAATCGAATCCTAAAAAAACATCGTAAAACCTATCGAGAACGACGCGATTATTTTTGTCAGAAATTGAAAACGGAATTAAATGATTTTATCAGTTTTACTAGTCCAAATGGAGGTTTAGCTGTTTGGATTAATTTTAATCAACCTATAAATTTAATGGAATTAAAACGAAATTGTTTAAAAAATGAATTGTTTATTCCACAAACAATTTTATATCAAACCCAACATCAAACTGGAATTCGCCTTGGATTTGCGCATCTAAATTTTGAAGAAATAGATGAAGTAATTTCAATTTTGAAACAAGAAATCACAAAAAAAGCTGAATAAATTTCAGCCTTTATATTTTTATGTAGGATTAATTACAATTAATCTAAAATCAATGTAATAATTAATTCCTATAAAATAAATCAACGCTAAAAAAGCATAAATTATAAATTGTTTTGATAGTCTGATTTTGAATTTTTTTAGCATAATTCCAACCAAAAAATTAAGTATAATCAACTGTAAAACAACTAAAAATGAATACTGAATTATAAAATACATAACACTAGAAAAATTTACAATACGAATTGAACCATAACTTTTGTAGGATTCGTGAAGAAATAATACTAAACAACTTACAAAAGAAACAATAAAACTAAATAGTACAGAAATTAAAAATGTTTTAAGTATTGGTTTCATTATTTTTTATCTCTCAACTTGAATGTCCACGTAAACTGAAACTCTGAAACAATATCTCCTTCCTCGTCTACGCCTCTACTTGTCACATTTAGCGATACACCTTTCTTCGTTTCGATCGCTTCTTTTATAGCTGCGTCTATTTTTTCTCCATCTTCGCAAGTAAACACAATTTTACCAATAGCTTTTTTCAAATACTTCGATTGCATTCCCAAAACCAACATCGATATATCTTCACCTGATTTAGAAATCTTAGCATTTGCCATCAAACCAGAAGAAAATTCTGCTGCCATTCCTTGCACCGCCCAAAACATACTTTTGAACGGATTTTGATTAAGGAATCCATATTTTACTCGTATCGAAACTTTATTTTCTTCCCACGATTCCAAACGAACTCCAGCAATCCACGCAATCGGAATTTGAGTTGTCAGTATATTTTTAAAAAATTCTTTGTTCATATTCTCATTATATCAAAAAGGGTTAATATAATAAAAGTAAATGTTTTATTTGATTTTCTTCAATTATTGAAGAAATTAATTCTAAAGTTATTTATTCATTACGCCTTATTCTACTAGGAGGAGAAGATGCAATTCATCGATATTTAGAGCGCAAAAAAGTAATCAAAAAACTCTTGTCTTTCATTCTCGACTTTAGATTATAAATAATGATATCGTTCTTCTATCACCGTATATCAATCAGGAATAGTAATTCGTCAATTAATTTATTTTTTTACTATTAAAACTCCTCTCTTTGGCAAAAAAAGATGAAAAAAAACATTTTAATTTCCGCGTTTAGTTTATTGACTACTTTCTTGAATGCACAAAATAAAATTAGAGGTAAATTAAAAATGGAATATGTTCCATTTTCCAATTATATACGTCCAATAGATAGTTTAAAAACAGATTCTAAAAGCGATTTCAAAAAAGCAGAAGTGAGTTTGAAAATTCCTTTATATACGAAAGAATTGAAAGATGGAAAATATAGCAACTGGTCTTTGCTATTTAGTACTGCATATGCAAGAATGAACAATAAAAATTATGAAGAACAATTATTTCCTTCAGAAATGTTGAATACTCAAATTGGTTTACAATACTTTTCACCTATTAGTTCTCATGGTCTATTTTGACAATGGCTTCAGTAGGTATTTACACTGATATGGAAAATATATCTACCGATGATATTTTGGGTCAAGGAGGTGTTTTATTTATTAAACATTTTAATCCAAAATTAGCTTTAGGGTTAGGACCTGTATTATCGAATAACTTTGGAGTTCCTATGGTAATGCCAGGAATTTATTTTGATTGGAAAACTGGAGGTGACAAATTCAATGTGAATATTAATTTTCCAGAAGGTGTAGAAGCAGGTTACCAAATGACAACAAACTTTGCTTTGAAAAGCGTGGTAAATCTTAGTGGAATGGTTGCTGAAAGATCCAAAGAAGGCAAATCATTATTAGTAGGTTATCAGCAAGTTGTTGCTGGTTTACGTCCTGAAATAAAATTGAGTAATTCGCTAAAACTCCAATTAACAGGAGGAACGACTTTGGTACGATCTTTTTCTGAAAATGAAAGAAACTTAAAGAGTCTTTTTAGAAAGAAGGAAATTGCAGATCCTCGTTTTTCGACAACCTTTTATTCTGCGCTGAGTTTACGTTGGAACTTACCTTAATCACATAAAACAGCCTCAAAATTTATTGAGACTGTTTTTATTTACTAATTAATTTTTTATAAACAACTTGATTAAGTAACTCATCCTTTTTATTCCTAGAAATAGGAAGTTCATGTTTGCCAATATAAATTCGACCTCCAGAAATTATCTCTATATGTGTAACATTCACTAAGAAAGATTTATGTATTCGAAAAAAATGATTCATTGGTAAAGATTCTTCTAATACTTTCATGGTTTGGTGAATTAGAATAGATTTATCTTTGAAATGTAGTTTTACATAATTTTGCATACTTTCTACATACAGAATATCTACCCAAGAAATTTTGGTAAAAGTATCTCCTTGGATATCCTAACGAAAGT